>JAIPGA010000021.1 GCA_021736445.1 Synergistales bacterium
CCTACGAACCCAAAGACCTGGAACGTCTTGTCTTCGATATGGTATAAGTGTTCCAGGAACGAGGTGAGCGACAATGCATTTTGCCTACAAGGCCAGGAGAGGGAACGGCGACGTGGTGCGCGGCAAGCAGGAAGCCCGCACCCGGCAGGAGGTGGCCGATTGGCTCCGTGCCAATTCGTTGCTGCCGATCACTATAGAAACGACATCGAAGGGGGCGGCGACCGGAAGCTCGGCAGAGAAGCTCTCCTTTACGGAGAGGCTGCAGTCGCTGGGCCGGAAGCTGCAGGAGATCTCCACGATCAGCATCAAGGACAAGGCGATCTTCTTCCGGCAGCTCTCCACGATGCTTGCCTCCGGTCTGACCCTGACCTCCAGCCTCGACATCCTCCAGGGACAGACCAAGAACAAGCGGTTGATCCGGGCGATCCGCGAGGTCAAGCGCCAGCTGGACACGGGAAACAGCATGGCGGGAGCCATGCGCGGACGCTCCGAGTTCACGACGCTGATCGTGGCGATGGTGCAGGCCGGGGAGGAATCGGGGATGCTCGACGTGACGCTGGAGCGGCTCGCCAGCTTTCTGGAAAAGCAGGATGCCCTGCGGAGGAAGATCCTCTCGGCGGTTTCCTACCCTGCGGTGGTCACCCTCTTTGCCATCGGCGCTCTGTACGTCGTTGTGGCCGTCATTGTCCCCAGGTTCCAGGTTCTGTTCCGGCAGATGAACATCAACCTCCCCGGGATCACCCGGTTTCTGTTCTCCATGGCCGAGCTGCTGCAGCGGTACTGGTATGTGGCGCTGCTCATCTTTGTCGGCGTCATCGGGTTGCTGATCCTGCTGAGCCGCCTCCCCAGGACCAAACCCTACATGGACCGGTTCAAGCTCATGCTGCCGATCTTCGGCGACATCCTCCGGAAATCCGCCCTCACCCGGGCGTCGAGGACGCTCTCCACGCTGCTCCGTTCCGGTGTCCCCATCCTCAGTGCCCTGGAGATGACCGCCGGTGTGGCTAACAACGAGCGGATCGGCCATGCCTACATCCAGCTCCAGCGCTCCGCCAAAGCCGGAGGGAGCCTCGGGGAGACCGCAAGCGAGATGAAGGAATTCCCCCCCATGATCGCCCACATGATCACCGTAGGCGAGCAGACGGGACAGCTGGAGGAAATGCTGGACCGGTCGGCCGACTGGTTCGAAGGCGAGCTTGACGAGAAGATCAACAACCTCACCTCGATCCTGGAGCCCTTCCTCCTCCTGCTCGTAGGGGGCGTTGTCGGGATCGTGGCCCTCTCCATCTTCACGCCCATCCTCTCGGCGATCCAGCAGTATGTGAACTAGATGGTATGAGCGCAGTACTGGCATATCTGAAACCCTTGTGGTATAGTCGTACCATCGCCATGAGGGATTTAGGATGTAGATGACTTGGGTAAGAAGTCTGAACAATGCCGAGAAGGAGGACTCAAAATGAGAAAAAAGATGATGAAACGGCGGAGCGCCTTTACACTGGTGGAACTGCTGGTGGTGATCGTGATTATCGGGATCCTCTCCAGCATGCTGATGCTGACAATGGGATCGGGAACGGACCGCGCCACGGCGACGAAGATCGTCAGTGATTTGCGGAATCTGAAGGCCGCGGCGATTATGGTGTATGCAGACGATGATGCCTGGCCAACGAATTCAGATATAGCTTCGTTGGATCGCTATGTTGATCAATCAATATCAAGTGATGTCTATGCAATATCTGACTCTAATGATTATGTGGGCTATTTGGGTATAGACACTAATGGCGAAGTTGATAACTATCTAAAGGATATGGCAGAGGATAATGGACTCTATGGAACTAACGGTGGGACAGATCTTTCAACCCCAAATAGTTATGCGGAAGGAGATACAGCTGTTTGGATGAAATTAAGATAGAGCAGGGATTCCTTTATCCGGCGTTTTGTTTTTTGTTTATTGAACAATGAATCCAAGCTATACCAGGCTCCTTGTTGTCGTTGTCATAATGACCATGGGTGCCGGGAACGACTGGGCCAAAGTAACGCATCGACCAGGACCACCCGCTTAGAGCGGGTGGTCCTGACATACCGACGGAAACCGGGAGCAGAGGATGATGAGAAACAGAGGCGGCTTCGGACTCGTCGAGGTGATCATATCGCTGGTACTGGTGGGGATCGCCCTCTCGGCGCTCGCCCTGACGCCGACCATGGTGGCCTATCTCACCAAGGGGCTGATCCAGCGGGAGCAGGCGGGGAGCATCGTCAACGCCTATCTGGTGCGGTACTCCCTGGTTTCCCTCGACGTTGACCAGCATACCTTCCCCATTGCGGAGCTCCCGGCCGGGAGATTGAGTTTCGACCGCGTCAGCGATGACGAGGCGCTCACGGTGCAGCTCACCTGGAGCGGCACCAGGCCGGGGGGCAACAATGTCCTCCGCCGTACCAGAACCGTGGTGGTCTCCGAAGACAGCGGAGGCGGGTCATGAGGCGGATTCGCCGGGGCCTCAAGGATTCCGCAGAGGGGTTCACGCTGGTCGAGCTGATCATCACCATGCTCATCGGCGGGCTGATCATGGCGGCGGTGGTGTCGCTGCTTTTCATGTTTACCCAGCAGGCTACCCAGAGCAGGGATCTGGTGGAGGCCGCCCAGCGTGGGCAGATGGTGGTCCTCCTGCTTGACCGGCCGGTCCAGCACGCCGGTCTGGGGATGCCCGGCGACTCCAGTGACTATGCCAAAATGCTGTCCTTCGATACCAAACCGGCCTACCGGTCCTGGGGTACGCCCTTCTCGGTCGACGAGGGCGGTGAGCGCCTGTACGTGCTCTACGGGATCGACACGGAACTGGGCGTGGTCTCGCCCTGTGCGATTTCCCCCGACACCGCGCTGTGCTCCCTGGATCTCTCCACCGACGAGGGGGATTCCCTTCCGCCAGCGACGGAGGTGGGTGACTATACCCAATGGCTGTCGCTGGTGGGGAGCGATATCGTCCTCTATCGCACCGGCTATGATCCCGGCCTGGGTAGGCTGTACGGGAAGTACCAGCCTGACAGGGTCGACAGGATCAACCTCAACTCCGATCTCTACCAGCTCCGCGGTCTGGAGGCCTGGGTCTCCCCCTCGGAGGATATCTTCTATACGAGGGACTACAAAAACGAGGAGATCGGTGTGGTGCCGCCCCGGCAACCGCGGGTCCGCGGGATCGCCAGCTGGGATATCTCTTTCGGCCGTGACCCGGCGCTGGTCACCGTGAAGGTGCTCGCCAGAGCCGGCACCAGGCACGACAGAGCCGTGTCCACCACGGTGCCGGGCTGGGGCGCCCCGCCGGATCCCTACTACCGCTATGTCCTGATCCAGCGGACCTGGCATCTGCGCAACTGGGTCTGGTAGCGCCGCTTTTTACAAAACGATCCTTGCCAGGGGCGGGGAGATGTGCTATGGTCCCCAGCGAATCGGAGCGACCTTTAATTGGATCCGGCGAGGTCCAGAAGGGAGGACGGGATGACACCCATCCAGAGAGAGACATACGTGCGTACAAATGACGATAGATGAAGGCCAACCTCCAGTGCGGGGATTGGCCTTTTTTTTGTCTTGGAGGTGTCGCTGATGGTGTGGCATGTGAAAAACCAGGTGATGACAAAGGAAGAGATGGAGCGTTCGCTGAAGCGGATGGCCCACGAGATCGTGGAACGGAACAAGGGGCTCGACGACGTCCAGCTTGTGGGGATCCAGCGGCGCGGCATCCCGCTGGTGCAGCGTCTGGGGCGGTTCCTGCACCAGTTCGAGGGCCGGGAGCTGCCCATCGGCAAGCTGGATATCACGCTCTACCGGGACGACCTCACCCTCCGCTATCCCCAGCCGCTGCTGCGGAGCACCGATGTGCCCTTCGATCTGACGGGGCAGCGGATTGTGCTGGTGGACGATGTGCTCTACACGGGGCGCACCGCCCGAGCCGCGCTGGATGCGCTGGTCGACCTGGGACGTCCCGGGTCCATCCAGCTTGCGGTCCTGGTGGACCGGGGGCACCGGGAGCTCCCCATCCATGCGGACTATGTGGGGAAGAACCTGCCCACCGCGTCGTCGGAGCTGGTGGAGGTGCACGTCGAAGAGGTGGACGGCACCGACGAGGTCTGGATCGCCGAATGGGAGGAGGAGTAAGGAATGGCCTGGACCCACAGGAACCTGCTTGATGTGGACGTGCTGAGCCGGGCGGACCTGGAGCTTCTGATGGACCAGTCCACCTACATGGAGGAGCTCCTGGACCGGCCGATCAAGAAGGTGCCCGCTCTGCGGGGGAGGATGATCGTCAATCTCTTTTTCGAGCCCTCCACGCGGACCAGGGCCTCCTTCGAGCTGGCCGAGAAGTTCCTCGGCGCCGATGTGGTCAACTGGTCGGCTTCCGGTTCCAGCGTCAAGAAGGGCGAAAGCCTTGTCGATACGGCCTGGACGCTGGAGGCCATGGGGGCCGACGCCGTGGTGGTGCGCCACTCCCGGGTGGGCACGCCCTGGTATCTCCGCGACAAGCTCTTCCACGCGGCGGTCTTCAACGCCGGCGACGGCGCCCACGCCCATCCCACCCAGGCGCTGCTGGATGTCTACACCCTCTGGAAGGAGGTGGGCGATCTGGACGGGAAGAAGGTGGCCATCGTGGGCGACGTGCTCCACAGCCGGGTGGTGCGCAGCGATATCACCGCCTTCCAGGCCCTGGGCGCCGAGGTGGTGCTCTCCGGTCCGGGGACGCTGATGCCCCTGGATATCGGGGCGCTGGACGCCCACTATGAACCCGATCCCAGGAAGGCCGTGGAGGGCGCCGACGCGGTCTATCTGCTGCGCCTGCAGCGGGAGCGGCAGGACGAAGGACTGCTGCCTACGGAAGACGAGTACCACCGCCGGTACGGGGCCCACGGGGAGCTGCTCGGGCACGCCAGGAGCGATGCCTTTGTGATGCACCCGGGGCCGATCAACCGCGGCGTGGAGATCGCGTCGGAGGTGGCCGATTCCTCGCAGAGTCTGATCCTCAAGCAGGTGCGCAGCGGTGTGGCCGTGCGTATGGCTCTGCTCTATCTCTGCCTGGGGGGGAGTGTCGAATAATGCTGCTGCAGAAGGTCTATCTCTTCGACGGAAGAACGGTCACCGACGAGACCGTGGATATCCATGTGCGGGACGGAAAGGTGGCGGCCATCGGGAAGGAGCTGGATGCGCCCCGGGGGGAGGAGCGTGTCGATCTGCAGGGGATGCTGGTGGCCCCGGGCTTTATCGATATCCACGGCCACTTCCGCGACCCCGGCCAGACCTGGCGGGAGGATCTGCTCTCCGGTTCCCGGGCGGCGGCGGCGGGGGGCTATGTGACGGCGGTGGCCATGCCCAACACCGACCCGCCGCTGGACGCCCAGGTGCAGGTGGAGTATGTGGCCGGCAAGCGATACCCCGAAAACGGAGCGGTGGTCCGCCCGGCGGGGGCGGTGACCAAGGGCCGTGCGGGGGTGGAGCTCACCGAGATGGCCCGGATGGTGGAATCCGGGGCGGTGCTCTTTACCGACGACGGCTCCCCCGTCAGGACCCACCATCTGATGCGCACGGCCCTGCTCTACGCGCGGGATCTGGGGGTGCGGATCATGGAACATCCCGAGGAACCGGAGCTCACCAGGGACGGCGAGGTCAACGAGGGCCGCTGCTCCGCCATCAGCGGGATGAAGGGCTTCCCCCACTCCGGCGAGACCCTTGGGGTGATCCGGTCTCTGGAACTGAGCCGGGAGACAGGGGTCCCCATCCATCTCACCCATGTCAGTCTGGGGAGAGCCCTGGAGATGATCCGCCGGGCCAAGAAGGAGGGGGTGGCGGTGACCTGCGATGTCACCCCGCACCATCTGGTGCTCTCCGAGGAGGATGTCCTGGAGAGCCATTTCAACGCCGCCTACAAGGTGAACCCGCCCCTCCGGAGCGAGGCCGACGTCAGGGCCCTCTGGGAGGGCATCGCCGACGGCACGGTGGACGCGATCGGTACGGACCACGCCCCCTACCGGGTGGAGGAGAAGGATGTCCCCTTCCAGGACGCCCCCTTCGGGATCGCCTCCTACGAGTGCGCCGTGGCGGCTGTCCTGGATGCCTGGCAGCGCAATCCCCGGGGCGTGGCGCTCCACCAGCTGCTGGCCAGGTGGTCTGCAGGACCGGCGGGGATACTCGGCGAATACGGCAGGGCCTTCGGAGCCGTGGAAGAGGGGAAACCCGCCACCCTCACCGTGCTGGACCTCCACAGGAGTCGCACGGTGGACACCAGACAGTGGTACAGCAAGGCGGCCATCACGCCCTATGCGGGGAGATCGCTGCAGGGATGGCCTGTGGCGGCCATCCTCGAGGGGAAGACGCTCTCCGGCTGCGGCATCGCAGGGCTGGAGGCGGGCAGGTAATGCGCTGCGGGTCCATCGAGGGGACGGGTGTGGTCGAAGCGATCCGTCCCCTCACGGAGGACACCTGGGCGATGGAGGTCAGGGCTCCGTGGATCGCCGAAGGAGCGCTTCCCGGCCGGTTCCTCCTTCTGCGACCGCTGCCGGGCCGGGATCCCCTGCTGGGGAGACCCCTGGCCATCGCCGGTACTGCGGGGGAGACGGTCCATCTGCTTGTGCAGGCGGTGGGACGGGGGACCTCCATCCTCGCCTCCCTTCCCCGGGGGGCTTCGGTGCAGCTGCGGGGCCCCCTGGGAAGGGGCTTCCCCGGGGAACCCCGGGGACGGCTCCTGCTGCTGGGCGGAGGGGTGGGGGGGGCGCCGCTGCGGGTCGCCTCGCAGCTGCTCAGTTGGGGGGGGATGGCCCACCGCTTTCGTCTGGGCCTTCCGGACCACCGGTGGATCCCCTTCGGGCGGCATCTGCAGGGGGAATTCCCCTGGCTCGAGCTGTGGTCGGAAGACGGCAGCATAGGAAGCGAGGGCACGCCGCTGGAGGAGCTGCCGACGGATGTCGAGGAGGTCTGGGCCTGCGGCCCGCCGGGGATGCTCCGTGCGCTCTGCCGTTCGGTGCCTTCCGGCGTGCGGTGCTTTGTCTCCATGGAAGCCAGGATGGCCTGCGGCTACGGCGGCTGTCTCGGCTGTGCCGTGCCGACCACCGGGGGGATGCGGCGGGCCTGCACCGACGGGCCGGTTTTTGCGGGAGAGGAGATCCTGTGGGATGAACTGGGATAGACTGGCATGCCGGGTGGGGGATGTGGCGCTGCCCACGCCGGTGGTGATCGCCTCCGGTGTCTGGCCGCTGGACACCGACGAGTGGTGCGGCCAGGCGCTGGAGGGCGTCGGCGCGATCTGTACCAAGGGGATCACGGCCGCGCCCCGTGAAGGCAACAGCGGACACCGGATCTGGGAGACCCCCTGCGGGATGCTGAACAGTATCGGTCTCCAGAATCCGGGTATGGAGCGGTTCTGTGCCGATGCCCTGCCTTCCATGCTGGCCGGGGGCGTACCCCTTGTGGCGAACATCGCGCCGGCTTCGGCAGAGGAGATCCCCTGGATGCTGGAACGGCTCCGCCCCTTTGGGGAGCGGCTGGCGACGGTGGAGCTGAACCTCTCCTGCCCCAATGTGGACAGGGGGGGACTCAGCTGGGGCGGCTCACTGGAGGGTATCCACGAAGCCACATCCCTGGCGCGCGCCGGCTGGCCGGGGGCGCTCTGGGTCAAGATCAGTCCCCAGGCCGCCTCCATCGGCAATGCCGTGGAAGCCGCGGCGCGTGCCGGTGGCGACGCGGTGGTGGTGGCCAATACCTGGCTGGGGATGGCCATGGATGTGGAGCAGGAGCGGCCGGCCTTCCGGCGGACCTTCGCGGGGCTCTCCGGTCCGGCGGTCTTCCCCCTCGCGCTGCGGGCGGTCTGGGAGGCGGCGGCCTGCGACCTCCTTCCCGTGGTGGCCTGCGGGGGCGTCGCCGACTGGCGGGATCTGGCCGCCATGCTGCTGGCCGGTGCGTCGGCGGTGGAGGTGGGCACGGCGCTCTGCTCGGACCTCACAGCGCCCCGAAGGCTCTGTGAAGGGCTGGACGATCATATGGAGGCGCGGGGATACCGCGACCTCACCCGGCTGGTCGGGAAGGCCCGCTGCGGTCAATGAAAGGAAGGAGAGGCCGACGATGGCGTATGTTCGCGAGAGAAACCCGGTGATCCTGGCGCTGGATATCACCGTGCCCGAGGAGGCTCTGGCCTTTCTCGAGCCGCTTGCCGGTGTGCTCCGGTATGTCAAGATAGGCCCCGCTCTCTTTCTGCGGGGCGGTATCGACGTGGTGCGGAGGGTGCAGGGGATGGGCTTTTCCGTCTTCCTGGATCTCAAGCTGCACGATATCCCCAACACCGTGGCGCTGGCCGTGGAGTCGCTGGGCGAAGCCCCTCCCTGGTCGCTCACGCTCCACGCCTCCGGCGGGGCGGCCATGCTCCGACGGGCCGTGGCGGCCCGGGACGCCCACTGCCCCGACATGCTGCTCTTTGGGGTGAGCGTCCTGACAAGCTTCAACGACGCCATGCTGCAGGAGGTCTCCCCGGGTGTGCCGTCGATGGAGGAACTGGTGGTCCACCGGGCCCGGCTGTGCGCCCGGGAGGGGCTGGACGGGCTGGTCTGTTCTCCCCGGGAACTCCGGTTCCTCCCCGGCAGGGGTGAGCTGGGGCTCGCCCGGGTGGTCCCGGGGATCAGACCCCGCGACAATGCCGGGGACGACCAGCGGCGTACGGCGACACCGGCGCAGGCCTATGGTGACGGAGCGGACTACCTGGTGGTGGGGAGGCCGATACGGGAGGCCGCGGACCCTGCCGCCGTGGTGGAATCCATCGTGGAGGAGACAGGAGGCGCGCGGGAACATGAATGAGATGGAGTCGACGCTCTACGAACAGCTGGAGGAGTCCGGGGCGCTGCAGAGGGGACACTTTCTTCTTGCCTCAGGGCTGCACAGCGAGTACTACCTGCAGTGTGCCCGGTTCCTGCGCTTCCCCGCATACGCCGAGGCGGCGGGGCGGGCGCTGGCCGGGCTGCTGCGGGAAACCAGCCCCGAAGTGGTGGTGGCGCCGGCGGTGGGTGGATTGATCATCGGCCACGAGGTGGCCCGGGCGCTGGGGGTTCCCTTTCTCTTCTGCGAACGGGAGGAGGGGGGCATGCGCCTCCGCCGTTTCGACCCGCCTGGCGGCGCGCGGTTTGTCGTTGTCGAGGATGTCATGACCACCGGCGGATCGGTTGCCGAGGTGGGGGAACATATGGAAACGCTGGGTGCCCAGTGGTGTGGCTCCGGTTGTATTGTCAGACGCGGGCGGAAGCTGCGCATTCCGCACCAGCCGGCGGCGCTGCTTGAACTGGAGTTCCCCGTCTATCAGCCCGATACCTGTCCGCTCTGTGCGAGTGGTGTCCCGGTCTCAAAGCCGGGGAGTCGGGGGTTGTAGCAAACCCGGGGCAAAAGGCCCTTTATGGGCACCATCTCCCATCCGTAACAGTGCATGAACGGCTGCAACAACGTATAATGGATTCAGCAATGAGCGGGCAGGGGGACTGTCCGCTCTGGTTCTTGTAGAAGGGAATGCTTGGAGCCGGGGAAAGGGGATAGGCTGTGGTCTCTCGATTTCTTGCTGTTGTGGTACTGCTGATTGCTGTCGTTGCGTACGGTGCTCTCCTCGCTCTGCCTGTCCAGTGGTGGCAGGAGCGGATTGTGCTCGGCCGCGGCGAGGCCAGAACCTGTGTGGTCACGGCGGGCATGAGCGCTTCGGAGATTGCCGGTGTGTGCAGGGAACGCGGTGTTGTCGACGATGAGAAGGCGTTGGTCCGCTGGTTTGTCTCGCTGGGCCTGGACAGGCATCTGCTCCCCGGTGTCTATACGTTGCGTTCGGGCAGTCCCTGGGAGGTGGCCAAGCAGATCGAGGACGCCGACCCGACGGTGCTGAATACGACCGTCATCCCCGGGATGAATGTGCGTACCCTTGCGGCGAGGCTGCGGATGCCCGCGCCGGAGGAAGAGAAAATGCCTGCTGTGGAAGGAGCGCTGGCCGACGAAGACAACTTCCCGGAGGGGTTGCGGGGGATCCTGCCCACCCGTTCGGATGACCGAATCGCCTTTCTCCTGCCTCAGACCTACGCGCTTCCGCCGGTGGAAGGGGGCGCCGCAGATGCGCTGGTCGCCGAGGCCTCCCGGCTCTGGTGGGAAAACTTTCACGATGCTGTGGAGGGGATGGAAGCCGGGGAGCTTCTGCGGAAGGCCACACTGGCCTCGATTGTCGAGAAGGAGGCCAAGGTGGACCGGGAGCGGAAAACGGTGGCCGGGGTCTTTGTGAACCGACTCGACAGGGGGATGCCCCTGCAGTCCTGTGCGACTGTGGTCTACGCCTGGGGCGAGCGGGGGATCCGAAAGAAACGCCTCACCAATGAGGATCTCAGGATTCCGTCGGCCTACAACACCTACCTGCATGCGGGACTCCCGCCGGGGCCGATCTGTATCCCCTCCGTCCCGTCCTGGAAAGCGGCGCTCAACCCGGAGGAACACGACTATCTCTACTTTGTGGCGGGTTCCGGGGGGGAGCACATCTTTTCCGAGACCTTTGACCAGCACATCAAGGCGAAAAACAGCCGGAACTAGACAGCCGGTGACGTTGTCGGTGTCGCAAACGGCCGTGAAAGGAGCTGTCGAGGATGCCCAATGATGGATCGTTGTGCCCCGGTTGCGGGGCTGAGCTCCAGTCCGAACGGCCGGGGGAGCCGGGATATCTCCCGCAGAAGCTCCGGGAGCGGGAAGGCGCTGTCTGCCAACGCTGTTTCCGGCTGCATCACTATAAGGAGTACCATAAACCGGTGGTGAGTGATACGGGGCTCCGCCGGGCTCTGGAGGAGGAATGGCGGCAGGCCGACGCCGCCCTTGTGGTCATTGATCCGCTTACGGTGGACATGCTGCCCCGGCTCCTCCGGCAGGCCGAGGATGCCGGCGTTACGGTAACGGCGGCCTTCAACAAGGCTGATCTGCTCTATCCGGCCCGGCGGGCCGCCGAGCTGGAGGCGTGGCTTGCCGCCCGCCACGGCGGCCTTGAGGTGATCGCCTGTTCCGCCAGCCGTGGCTTCCGGACCGGAGTGCTCCGGGAGCGCCTGCTCCGGAGCGGGGCGAAGCGGATCGTGGCCCTTGGTCTGCCGAATGCGGGGAAGAGCACGCTGTTGAACAGCCTTGCGGAGCGGGAACGCCACACCGTTTCAGCGCTGCCGGGAACCACCGTGGGCGCCCTCGCCACGAGTCTTGGCGGAGGGGTGACCCTGGTTGACTTCCCGGGGCTTGCGTCGGGAACCCCGCTTTTCCCCCTGCTTTGCCCAGACTGTCTTGCGGCCCTCTCCCCGAAAAAAAGGCTTTCGGTGACCTCCTTGGTGTTGAAGCCGGGAAAGGGTATCATGCTCGGTGGTGCCGTGTGGGTGCGGTACGATGCGCCCGCCGGCAGTGTCTCCGGGGAGGTGGAGGTTGCCGTGCCCGATACCATCGCCGTCCATGGAACCACGGCGGGCCGGGAAGAGGAACTCCTCCACCGTCACGGAGCCGAGCTGTTTGGTGTGCCCTGTGGTTCCTGCGTCCCGTCGATCCTGGAGCGGATGGGCCGATGGAAAGACCTCGTGCTGGAGCGGGACCGGGAGCTCTCCTTCCCCTACTGGGGATGGATACGGCCGCTCGGTGCGGAACCACTGAAAGATATCACCGTCCTCTGCCCCGGCGACACGCCTCCCTCCGTACGTATGGCGATGTCGGGCGAAAGCGGGGCATGGGGCCCGTAAGAGCGGCAGGCTGTTCGGAGCCACAGGGCACGGGAGGCCCGGATGTCCCGTGTCCGTGCCGTGACGATTGCTGACAGAGGATTGTGTTGGAGGCTGTTGTACCCACTATGGGGAATGATCAGGACAAACAGGAATACGAAGAACAGCCAACTGGCGTAGGGGAGCGAATAGCACGGATCAAGGCTCTTTTTTCCCTGCACTCCCTTTCTCCTCTGGCTTCAAGTCTTATACTGCTCTTCTTTTTTGGCGTCACCCTCTATCTCCTGGCGGCTCTCATCACCCCCTGGGCCGGTTCCTGGGGGATGGGGGTCCGTCGTCTTCTGACGGGTACGCTCGGTGGAGGGGTGGTGCTCTTTCTGATCCACTCCCTCTACTACCTCTCCTCTGCACTGGGGGGGCACGAGACGGGGAACTGCCTGCGCGACTTCCTGGGCACCTTCTGTCTCTTTCTCGCGGTCTCCGTCCTCCTGGGGTTTCAGGATCTCGGTCTCTTTTCCCTGGGATTCGCCTGGACCGAACCGGGGATCTTCGGCAGCCGACTGAGTCTGTTTCTGTTCCGGCACATCGGTCCCCTGGGAACGCTCCTTGCCGGGGTGACGGTGACGATGATGGCGCTGCTCTTTTTCCAGCTGGAGTACACCAGGAGGAGCCTGGCCGCCATGTACGGTACGCTGGTCTCGCTGTACGGGGCAGTGGAAGGAAGGCTCCGCAAAGTGGGGAAGGATACCGGATCCCCCGATGATCAGCACCCCGGCGAGGACCGGCCGGCCGCGGAGGGGGACGCGGAGTCCTGGAAGGGCGAACCCCTGGAGGGGGCCTTCCCGGAGGAGGAAGCCTCTCCGTTGATCCGGCGTGTGCGGGGCGCGCGTCCCTCGGCGGAGGATGCCGAGCAGCCGGTCGCCGCGGTGGTGGAGCACCATGGCCGGGAGGAGAGTGAGGACCGCAGGGACGCGGGCAGCGCTGTGCCGGAGGGAGAGAGCGACGATGTGCCGGAAGGCCGGAATGGGGAGCCCCTGGACCCCCTGGGCGAGGATCTCGTGGATATGTTGCTGGAGGAGGGATCGCCGGCCACCGAGGACGCGCTGGATCTCCCCCCGGACATCGAACCCGGACGCTTCCCGCCGCCTACCTCGCTGCTGGGGGCCTTTCGCGACAACTCCGACACGCTCAATGAAGAGCTTGTGCGGCAGCACGGGGAGCAGATCGTGGAAACGCTGGCGGATTTCGGACTGGAGGCGGAGCTTGCGGAGACCGTGGTGGGGCCGACGGTGGTGCAGTTCAGGCTGCAGCTGGCGCCGGGCATCAAGGTCAGCAAGGTCGCTGGGCTGACCAACGATCTGGCTGTCTCTCTGGCGGTCCCCAGTCTGCGCATCGAGGCGCCCATCCCGGGGAAACCCTATGTGGGGGTGGAGATCCCCAATCCGGAGCGGGCGACGGTGTCGCTCCGGGAGATCATCGAGTGCGATCTCTTCATGAAGACAAAAGGGGTGCTCCCCCTGCCTGTAGGGCTGAGTGTGGACGGCCGGCCGATGGTCATGTCTCTGGAGGACATGCCACACCTTCTGGTGGCGGGGACCACGGGATCGGGAAAGAGTGTCTTTATCTCCAGCTGTCTGATCGGTCTCACCTATCTGCGCAGGCCTTCGGAGCTCCGCCTGATCCTTGTGGACCCCAAACGGGTGGAGATGGCGCTCTACGAGAATCTCCCCCACGTCCTCTGTCCGCCTATCGTGGAGTCCAAAAAGGCTGTCGAGGCCCTTGCCTGGGCGGTCCGCGAGATGGAGCGCCGCTACGCCCTCTTCGCCGATGCGCGGGTGCGGCATCTGCAGGCCTACAACGAGAAGGCCATCCCCAAGGACCGGCTTCCCAATATCGTGATCGTCGTGGACGAGCTGGCCGACCTGATGATGGCGGCGCCGAAGGAGGTGGAGGACTATATCTGCCGACTGGCGCAGAAGGCCCGGGCTACGGGGATCCATTTGATTCTGGCCACGCAGCGGCCCTCGGTGAATGTCATCACCGGCCTCATCAAGGCGAATATCCCCGCCCGGGTGGCCTTCAGCCTCCCCACACAGGCCGACTCCAGGACGATCCTCGATGTGGGCGGAGCGGAACGTCTGCTGGGGAAGGGAGACATGCTGATTCTCACCTCCCGCCTCCCCAAACCGGCACGCAGCCAGTCCCCGTGGATTGACGAGAGCGCCATACAGGCCTATATCTCCTATCTCGAATCGCTCTTCGGGGCGCCGGAATACACGGACATCACCGACCAGACGAACGGAGCCCCCGGTCAGGGGGCCCAGGAGATCGACGATCCGCTGTTCGAGGAGGCCGTCCAGATTGTGCTCAATACGGGGACGGCGTCGGCGAGCCGGCTGCAGCGGCAGCTGCGCATCGGTTTCACCAGGGCCGCCCGTCTTGTAGACGCTATGGAGGATATGGGCATCGTGGGTTCCCAGGCCGGATCGAAGGCGCGGGAGCTCCTGATGTCGGAAGAAGAGGTGCAGACTGTGCTGGAGGAACATGGATAGTCGAGGCGTTTCCCGGGGAGGAAGGGTTCTGCTGCCTCAGGTGGAGGTTGAGATCTTCCCTGCTCCTTCTGACGAGGCGACGCTGCTTCTTGTGGCGGGGGGAAGGGCGCCGGAGACGGAGTGGTTGCGGACCCTCTCCGCAGGGATGACGGTCTGGGCGGTGGATCGGGGAGCGGAGCACTGTTTCGCCGCAGGTGTGGTCCCGGAGCGGTTTATCGGCGATGCCGACAGTATCTCCCAGGGAAGCCTGGCCAGGCTGGAGCGGACAGGTGTTCCCCGTCTGGTGGTCGACGCCGACAAGGACCTGACGGACCTGCAGCTGGCGCTGCGCGAGGCCTCCCATTCCCACAGGATGGTGATGGTGACCGGCTGCTGGGGCGGACGGTACGACCATACGGCGAGCGCTGTCCATTCCGCTCTCTGGGCTCGGGACTGGGGCGTGCCGGTGACGGTCTATGCCGATCAGCAGGAGATGCTGATCCCTCTTGGTCCGCAGCAGGTATGCGCCGCAGGGTGGCATCGCTTTCCTTCCGCCGTCTCGCTGCTCCCTTTAGGTGGTTCATGCCATATCCTGCGACTGAAGGGCACCTTCTGGGAGCTTGCCGATACATGGCTGGATATAAAAAAGCCCTATGCTGTCAGTAACCGACCGGCATTGGGCAGAGGCGGCGAACTGCTTGAGATCGAGGTGGGCCGGGGGGTTGCGGGTCTCTACGGCTGGTGGGAGGGTTGATGAGGGTGGAAAAGGGCTGCTTTTACACAGCCCTCTGTACTTTGTTGGATCGCAGGCACCTGGTGCAGACTTTCATCTTCCTGGTCTCGCCGTTACCGAGATCGGTCTTGACCGTCTGGAGGTTGATGTGCCAGCGTCTCCGGGTGTGCCGGTTCGAATGGCTGACGTTATTCCCCGTTGTGGGACCGCGCCCGCAGAGATCACAGTGTCTGGACATGGTCAGACAGCTCCCTTCCTGTCGGTGTGGAAAACAAGGGGAATTCTAGCACAATGCGGACGCAAGGGCAATGAGGAACCCTTCGAAAGGTGGAATAGGTGTGACGTTTTCGCAGGATTTCAATACACTGGAGACGATAGTCGGACAGCTTGAGGAGGATACCATGGAGCTGGAGCGCTCCCTGGAGCTTTTTGAAGAGGGGGTGCGTCTGTACAGAAGGTGCAGCCACGCTCTCCAGCAGTCCGAACAGAGGGTCGCCATGTTGCTTGAGAACGAGGACGGGGAACCCGCCGAGCTCCCCTGGGAGGGTGCGGAGCGGGACGGGGAGAACGGCGATGCATGACAGCGGATTGCAGCACTACATGGAAGAGAAGCGCACCTTTTTGAACGGCCAGCTGCAGGCCAGGGCGGAGCGCAAACCGGCGGATGTCCCCAGCCGTCTCTGGGAGGCGATGAACTACTCTCTGCTGGCGGGGGGCAAGCGTATCCGGCCGGTGCTCTGCTTTGCCGCCGCGGAACTCTTCCATCCCCAGTGGCAGTCGGTGTCCCCCATGGCGGTGGCCCTGGAGATGCTCCATACGGCCTCGCTGATCCACGACGATCTTCCCTGCATGGATGACGACAGCCTCCGGAGGGGGCGCCCCACCAGCCATATGGTGTTTGGAGAGGGTCTTGCCCTTCTGGCCGGTGATGCCTTGTTTACCCAGGCCTTCACGCTGCCTCTGGAGGAGCTGCCGGGCAGCGGTATCCCTGCGGAACGGATCGTCCGGGCCATCGCCCATTTCGGCAGGGCCACGGGGCCTGCCGGGATATGCGGCGGGCAGGTATGGGATACCGACGGAAGGAGTTACGAAACGGATCGCCCTGGGGTGGAGGGGATCGCCCGGAAAAAGACGGCGACCCTCATCCAGACCTCCCTGGTGACAGGGGCGATCCTGGCTGGAGCTGGTACAATCGATATACAGCATATCGAGGAATACGGATTGCATCTGGGGACATCCTTCCAGATTGTTGACGACATCCTCGATGTTACCGCAACGGCCGAAGAGCTCGGGAAATCGCCGGGTAAGGACGCAACCCAGGGCAAACGCACCTATGTCTCCTCCTATGGGGTCGACGGCGCGCGGAGCCGGGCGCAGGAGGAGACAGAGCAGGCGCTGTGCGCCCTGGAAAGGGTGGAGGGAACGGGGATGCTCCGGCGGTTGACCACCACCATTGCGGAGAGGGCCACCTAGTTCCCGGTACGGGGACGATTCAAAGCGGGAAAGGGAGTAGGCTGTCATGAGTTATCTAGAGCAGTTGAACGAGCCGGAAGATCTGAGGGGAATGGATCCTGCACAGCTTCCCGAACTCTGCGAGGAGCTGCGGGCCATGATCACCGATGTGACCATCCAGAACGGGGGGCATCTGGCATCGTCTCTCGGGGCGGTGGAGCTTGTGGTTTCGCTGCTGCGGGTTTTCGACTTCGAGCGCGACAGGATTGTCTTCGATGTGGGACACCAGGCCTACGCATACAAGATCCTCACCGGCAGACGGGATCGTTTTCATACACTGCGAACCTGGGACGGCATCAGCGGCTATCCCAAAAAGAGCGAAAGCCCCTACGACCATTTCAACGTAGGGCACAGCAGCACCTCCCTTTCGGCGGCCCTGGGGTACGCAAAGGCCCGTGATATCCGAAAGCAGAGCCATCATGTGGTTGCTTTCGTCGGTGACGGGTCGCTGCTCAACGGCGTGGCCCTGGAGGCGCTGAACAATATCCAGCAGTCCCACACCAGGCTGCTCATCATCCTGAACGACAACGAGATGTCCATCAATCAGCGGATCGGCGGCTTTTCGGAGCACATAGGCCATCTGAGCGTCAATCCCGCCTACCGCAAGCTGAAAGAGACGATCAAGGAGCAGTGCCGGTATCTGCCCAGGGGGGAGCGGATCGAGACCCTCCTGGGCAGGGTGAAAAGCCACGTCAAGACCTTCCTCCAGCCGGCGAACATCTTCGAAGAGCTGGGGATCACCTACTGGGGTCCCTTTGACGGTCACAACGTGGAGGAGATGGAGGCCGTCCTCACGCTGGCCAGGGAGGTGGACACCCCTATTCTTGTCCATGTACGGACCACCAAGGGCAAGGGATACCCCGAGGCGGAGAAGAACCCGAGCAAGTTCCACGGTGTCCCCCCCCGGGAGCCGTCCCCGACGGAGCGGAAGCAGCGCAGCTGGAGCGCGGCGGCGGTCCAGGCGGTGACGGATCTGGCCGCGAGGTCGCCGAAGGTGGTCTGCTGCACGGCCGCCATGAAAGAGGGTACCAAACTGAGCCAGTTCGCCGAGGCCTATCCGGAACGGTTCTTCGATGTCGGTATCGCCGAGGAACACATGCTGACCTTCTCGGCCGGCCTGGCCTCCGGAGGGCTCCGCCCCTATGCCTTCATCTACTCCACGTTCCTGCAGAGAGGCATGGATCAGCTCTTCCACGATCTCGCCATGCAGGACAATGCCGTGGTGGTGGCGATCGACCGTGCCGGGCTGGTCGGTGAGGACGGGGAGACGCACCACGGTCTCTTCGATATCGCCTGGTGCAGGGCGATCCCCCACATCACCATGGCGGCGCCGCGGGACGAGATCGATCTGGAGTATCTCTTCACCCAGGGGCTTGACTGCAGACAGCCGCTGTTTGTGCGCTATCCCCGGGGGAAGGCGCCGGTGTCGCTTGCGCGAAAGGAAGATGGCGAGCCCGCGGGATGGGGGCGTGCCGAGGTGCTGGCGGAGGGGTCGCGTTGGCTTCTGATAGGTGCGGGCAGTACGATACCCATTCTGCTGGATGCGCGCGACCGTGCCGAACAGGCCGGGTTCCCGGCTCCGACTGTGGTGGACCTCCGTTTCCTCAAGCCCCTTGACTGGGAGACCCTCCTGCCGGTGATCGAGCGGCATGAATGTGTGGTGACCGCGGAAGAGGGGGTCCTCGCCGGCGGTGTCGGCGAGGAGATACGGGCCGGCGTACAGCGTGAGGGGGGCAGTACGGCTGTCCATACACTTGGCGTGCCGGACCGGCTGATCCCTCAGGGGACACGGCAGCGGCAGCTTGAAGAGGTAGGGCTTACTGCCGAGAAGATTCTCCATGTCTACCAACAATACCAGACGTCGTCTTGACTGGCTGGTGGTGGAGCGCGGTTTGGCGCCTACCCGCAGCAAGGCCAAAGGTCTGATCATGGCCGGTGAGGTGCTGGTTGACGGAGAACGGATGGATAAAGCTGGCACACTCGTGGCGGAGGCGTCGTCCCTTTCGTTGAAAGGGGGAGGGGACCGGTGGGTCAGCCGCGGTGCACAGAAGCTCCTCAAGGGGTTGAGGGCCTTCGATCTCTCCGTAGAGGGGGAGACCTGCCTCGATGTGGGCGCCTCTACGGGAGGATTCACCGAGGTGCTCCTGCACTACGGTGCGGTCAGGGTGTTCGCCGTCGACGTGGGGTACGGCCAGCTGGCCTGGTCGTTACGGAATGATCCCCGGGTAGAGGTCCGCGAACGGACCAACGCACGCTATCTGCATGCCCACAGCTTCGCGGTACGCCCCGCTTTCGCCTCGGTGGATGTCTCGTTTATCTCGCTGCGGTCCATTCTCCCTGCGGTGGCGTCGGTGCTTGCCGAAGGGGGAAGGGTGGTGGCCCTGGTGAAACCCCAGTTCGAGGCGGGACCCGCCCGTCTCGGCAAGGGGGGGGTTGTCCGGGAACGCCGGGTCCACGCGGAGGTACTCCGGGAGATGGTAGAATTCATAGAACACCAGCTCCCCTTCGTGCTTCGGGGTGTGTCCTATTCCCCCATCACCGGACCGAAGGGGAATATCGAATTTCTTTTGTACCTCCAGACTGGGCACGATGCTGCCGGCGGTTCCACCTCTCCTTCACAGTGGCTGAAAAGGGTGGAAGAGGTGGTGGAACAGGCCCACCGGCAGATGGCGGTGTCGTGAGAAACTCTGAATCCGGGAGGCATTACGCCGAGGATGAATATCGGATTACTTGTCAATACAAAAAAGAAAGAGGCCCTCGCTATTGGGAAACGCCTTGTCATGTGGGGCCAGCGGCGCGAGCTGCGGTTCTGCACGCCCCCCTACGAGGCATCCTTTCTGGGGATCCCCGAAACACCGGACAAGGAGTGGAAAGAGAGTGTCGACTTCGCTGTAGTCGTAGGCGGCGACGGCACCTTCCTCCGGGCCGCCCGCTATGTACAGGGGCATGATATCCCGCTCTTCGGGGTCAATGCCGGGAGACTGGGCTTCCTTGCAGTGGGAAACCCGCAATGTGTCGAAGATGACATCGAAAACATCATCGCAGGCAAATACGGCTGTACGGAACGCCATCTGCTGGAAGGGCGCGTGTGGCGGGAGAGCCGTCTTGTCCATAAGCTCTATGCACTCAACGATCTGGTGGTCACCAAGGGCGCTTTCGCCCGTCTGATCTATATTGAGGTGCACGTGGGGGACCGTTATCTCAACACCATGCCCTCCGATGGCATGATCGTGGCCAGTCCCACAGGCTCGACCGCCTACGCCCTTTCGGCGGGCGGTCCGATTGTCCCGCCCCATGTTCCCTGCCTGGTGCTGGTCCCTATCTGTCCGCATACGCTCTATGCCCGTCCCCTTGTGCTGGGGGAGCATGATTCGGTCACCCTGGTCCCCCTGGGCGAACACCGCGAACTGATTCTGACGCAGGATGGTCAGCTGGGCTACGAGATTCTGCCGGGAGACCGCTTTGAGGTCTTTATCTCGCCGGGGAAGACGGTGCAGACGATCTCCCCCCACTACGGGGAGTACTACGAGCTTTTGCGAGAGAAGTTTCTCTGGGGAAAAAGCCAGGTGAACACACCGGGAGAGTAGAAGACTATGCTCGAAGAACTGCAGGTACACAACCTTGGGGGCATTCGGGAGGCCGAGCTCCGGCTCGGCGACGGGCTTATCGTGTTGACTGGGGAGAGCGGTACGGGAAAGAGCAGCATTGTCAGGGCCCTGGAGTTTCTGGCCGGACGCCGTGCCCAGAGTGCCCTTGTGCGGCACGGCTCGGAGGAAGGCAGCGCCTGGGGCGTGTTTTCCGCCGACCGCCTTCAGGGTATCCCGGAGGAGTACCAGCCGGAAGAGGGAACGCTGCTTGTCCGTCGGGTGCTTTCCCGGAACGGCAGGGGCAAGTGCTACCTACAGGGGAAACCGGCGGCGCTCCATCAGCTCTCTCAGGTGATGAACGCCCTGATCGGCATACAGAGTCAGTTTGCGCAGCTGGAACTCCTTGAATCGGAGAAACAGCGGGAACTCCTCGATGCCTACGGCGGTGCTGCGGTGCGGGAGGTGAAGGACTCCCTTCATGGGCTGTTTGTGCGCGCCGTCGGCGAGGAGCGCAAGCTCCGCGCTCTCCGGGAGAAGCGGGCGGAGGTAGAGCAGCAGTACGAGCGCTACCATGAGATCCTGGGCCGCATTCATTCCATAGAGCTCCACGAGGAGATCGAACAGAAATGGGAGGAGCGGACCCGCCGGCTGATGCGCCTGAAGGAGCGGAAGGAACGCATCGACGAGCTTGCCGCGCTTCTGGACGGGGGGCTCGCCGGCGAAGGTCTGCTTTCCTCCGTGGAGACCCTCTGTGAAGGGCTCCGGACGCTCCAGAGGGTCAACGGGGAATCGAGCTGGCACCGCCACACCGATGCCGCGTTGAATCTCTTTCAGTCTCTCTCGGCGGCCCTCGCCTCGGAGTCGACGCAGATCCATACCGAGGGGATCGAACAGGAGCTCGAGGAGATTGAGCATGCCAGGGGGCTTGTGCGGCATCTCCAGAGGGAGCTGCAGACCAGCTCGGTGGCCTCTGTCGTGGAGTTCGCCAACAAGCTGCGCAGCGATCTTGACTGGTTCGAGTCGAGCCTCCAGGAGATCACGGAACGGAAAGATACGGTGCAGACCCTGCGCAAACAGACCGGCGAACTGGCCCTCCAGCTCCGGGAGTGTCGGGAGAGAACCGCGGAGGATCTGGCCGCCCGGATCAACAGTATCCTCGACGAACTCGGCATGGAGGGGGCCAACTTCCATGTGGAACTGGCGAAATCCGACCGTATCCGCGCCAATGGGGCCGACGAAGTCCGGTTCTCCTTCCGGGTCGGTTCCGGCACGCCGGTTCCTGTGGAGAAGATGGCCTCCGGAGGCGAACTGAGCCGGCTCATGCTGGCGATCCAGCTGGCTCTGCCCAACGAACGGCTTCCGGGGGTGCTTGTCTTTGACGAGGTGGAGGCTGGTTTGGGCGGCAAGTCGGCGTTGCTTGCGGGATATAAACTGAAGGAGCTGTCGCAGAGGTGCCAGGTGATCCTGGTGACCCACGAAGCCACCATAGCGGCCCTGGCCGATCAGCATTTCACCGTAGAAAAAGAGGGCGGGGGTACCATTCTGCGGGAGGTCGCCGATGAGAAACGTGTCGTGGAGGTGGCGCGCATGCTGTCTGGCGACACCTCCTCTCGGGAAGCGCTCTCCCACGCGCAGCAGCTGCTTTCACTGCAGGCGAGTTCGTGATGGCGGTGTTGCGGGGGACCGCACGGTACAGCGGTGTGGTCTATAGAACCTGAGAGAGTGATTGTCTATGAGCGGAGTACCGTCTTCTCTGGGGACCTACTATCGGCGGCTTGCCGAGCAGTTGCCGGATGCGCTCTGTCTGCACACGGCTGCAGGGAGAATCCTCTTTTGCAACCAGGCCGGCCTGCAGCTGCTGGGAATTCCGCAGGCTGATGTGGGCCGGATCGATTTCTTTGCTCTCTTTGCTTCCGGTTCACAGCGGTACCGCGATGCCCTTGCCGCGGCGGGTCAGGAGGATCGAAACACCCTTGACGCAGCGCTTCTCCGCAGAGATGGGGCGGAGGTTCCCGTTGTGCTCAATGCGCAATTCCTCGACGAAGAGGAATCCCTTGTGCAATGCCTGATGAAGGATCGTTCACCCCGGCTGCGGCAGGAGGAGCGTCTCCGGCTCGAGTGGGCGATCTCGATGGTTGACCAGGCCACGGATGCGTTGGTGCATACCGACTGCAGCCATCGTATCGTCTACATGAACAGAGCCGCGGAGGATCTCTTCGGTTTCGCCTTTTCCGAGATACGAGGCAGGACACCGGATATCTTCAACGCCGAACCGGAAGCCCGTCGGTTACAGCAGCGTATCGGGGCTACCCTGCGGAAGGGAACCCCCTATACGGGGGATCATCTGAACAGACGGAAGGATGGAGCGCTTTTTGTCTGCCGGATACGGATCAGCCCTCTGCGGGACAGCGAAGGGCATGTCGTAGGGTATGTGGAGTCCCGGCAGGATGTGACAGAGGAAAAGGAGATCCAGGAAAAACTGGGCAAGGCGCTTGAAGAGGCCCGATTGGCACAGCGGCGTGCCGAAGCGGCGAACCAGGCGAAAAACCGCTTCTTTTCCAGCATGAGTCATGAAATCAGAACGCCTATGAACGGTGTCATGGGGATGCTTCAGCTCCTGCACTCGACGGAGCTCACTGATGAGCAGAGCGAGTGGGTCGATGTGGCGCTCCAGTCAGCGGAGAGGATGACCAATCTGTTGAGCAGGCTCCTTGACCTTGCCCGGGCCGAGTCGGGATTGGTCCAATTGAAGGTACAGCCCCTCTCACTCCGGTGGGTGATCGAGTGCATTGAAGGATTGTTCACCGTAAAAGCCAAGCAGAAGGGACTCGGCTTCCACTGCAGCTGTGAGGACAGTGTCCCCGAGCAGGTAGTGGGTGACGAGACCCGGGTGACACAGGTTCTCACCATCCTGGTGGAGAATGCCTTTGCGTTTACCGATCAGGGACGGATCGATGTGCATCTTGGAGGAGGGCTTGGGGAGAACGAGGAGGGCGATCCCCTCTTCCAGGCCCGCCTTACGGTGCAGGACACAGGCGTGGGCATGTGCCGGGAGCCCCTTTGTGGCACGGCTGAAAGGGAAAGCGACTGGTTGACGGATCATCGGCATGGGCCGGGAATGGGTCTCCCGATGGTGCGTCGGCTTCTGGAGCTGATGTCGGGAACGATCCAGTTCGAGGGCGTGCCCGGCGGGGGGACAGCCGTTCAGGTGACCATCCCGTTCCTCCTGTCTGAGGGAGAGGCCTCGACGGAGGGGGGAGCCGAAGAGAGGTGTTCCCCGAATGAAGGGTTGTCCGTGCTCCTTGTCGAGGACGACTCCGTCAACCGGCTGGTGTTGTGCCGCATTCTGGAACGGTCGGGATACAAGGTCACGGAGGCGAAGGACGGGGAACAGGCGCTCGAGATTCTGTGCGGTACGTCCTTCGATTGTATTCTGATGGATATACGGATGCCCAGAATGAACGGTCCGGAAACGGTTTCCGTGATCCGAAACAGCGAGGCATTCCGCCATGTCTCTACCGTTCCGGTTATTGCCGTCACAGCCTATGCCCAGTCGGGAGACAGAGAGCGTTTTCTCGAGGAGGGGATGGACGCCTATCTGACAAAACCCGTCCACCGGGAGGAACTGTTGCACACGCTGGAGCAGCTCTGTTCCCCCGGATGAGACGGAGACGCATGAGGGCTTGTCTGGGTCTCGGGGCTCTGCTGGACAGCTTTGGCTCCGCCTCGGCGATACGGCAGAGCACGGAGGGGATGAAGATATGCGCTGTGGTGTGGAGGGGCTTGCAATGCTTCCCGGCTTTTCGGTGCTTCCCGGCGAGCAGGTGTGTCGCATTGCCGAGATCGCCGTTCCCCGGAGGTTCCGTCGGGGGGAGCGCATCTTTTCGGAGGGGGATGAGGGAGAGGGTTTCTATGTTGTCCTGGAGGGGAAGGTGAAGGTCTTTCGGCTCTCCTCCGAGGGGAAAGAGGTCATCCTTCATTTCTGCCATCGCGGCGATAACTTCGGCCAGGTAGCCATGTACGCAGGTAATGACTATCCCGCCGATGCCGAGGCCCTCTCCGATACGCGGCTTCTCTTTTTCGAACGGGAATCCTTTATCCAGCACATCAAGGAAGAGCCGACCCTGGCGCTTGGCATGCTGGCGGCCCTGTCGGTGCGTCTCCGCGAGTTTACCCAACAGGTGGAAAACCTGGCACTCAAAGAGGTGCCGGCACGTATCGCCACCTACATCCTCTACCTTGCGGAAAAGCAGCAGAACTGGAGCCGCGTGCAGATGGACAGTACGCAGAACCAGCTTTCCCGGATGATCGGCACGACCCCGGAGACGCTGTCGCGGCTGATGACCCGACTGGAGGAAACCGGGGTGATTGCGGTCAGCCGCAGCACGATAGCCATCCGGGATTGGCGACGTCTGCAATCCCTGTCGGAGCGGGGGTTTGCTGCGATTGAGGGGGATGCGGCAGTGTGAGGAGCCGTGAGGCCATCTATGGGCGATGAAGGTGGTTGGCGGGATCTTCCGCTGGGTCCACCCTGGCCATGCCGTTTCGGCTTTCCCCCGGGATATGCGATTGGAGAGGCTGAACAACCCGGGTGCCCACAAAGACCGCAAGGTTTGCTACAATGGTGTTCGATTCATGGAGGCGGTTGTGCTCTGGTGAGTGCCCCGGGCTTCAAACCCGGTGGGGGGCGGTATGAGCCGTCTCCGGTGGGTTCGATTCCCACACGTCTCCGCCACGGCGGACCCACAGGAGCCTTTCCGGATGCAGGCCGGAGAGGCTCTTTCTATGATCCAATCATGCTATCTTTCCCTCTGCCTGTTTGGCAAGGCTGGTATACTGATATAGGAACGAATGCTCGGAGGTGAGTCGATGACCCTTGCAGAGGAAGGGAAGGAATGGGACGGTGGTGTAGATGGGAACGGCGGCACAGAGCGGAGCTCCGGTGACCAGCCGGACGAGGGTACCCGCGTTTCCCCGTCTGAAGGGACTGCTTCTGCCGGGCCCAGTACCGAGAGAGCGATCTTCGACGAATCCCTTCTCCTGGAGCAGCAGGGCGGAGACAGGGGATTTGTTGCCATTTTGAAATCGGAGACGGCGCGGCGCCTCCGGGAGTGCCGCGACACCATAACGGAGGCGCTCAATGAGAGAGACGGAAGCGATGTGCACGATATCGCCCATGCCCTCAAGGGGATCGCCCTCACTGTCGCGCTTCCTCGCCTTGCGGAGAGCGCGGAGCGGCTTATGGGGCTCTCGAAGGCCCGGGCGGCGGAGATGGACGACCGACTGTACGAGGCATGCCGAAGGTTTCTGGGAGATATCGACAGTGCGCTGCGGGCGCTGGATGCGGACCGTTCCGGACAGTCCCGGGGGGCTGACGAAGCCGGAGATCTGCGGAATCCGTGAGAAGGATGGTGCCGCCTGTCTGTGTTGTGTGCGGACGGTGGCGATGTACTGCTGATCGCTGACGAGAGAGAAAGGGAGTTGTTGACCATGAGGTTCAGATATGGGTTTTGCCCTCCCTGACTGCTGATCTTCCTTGCACTGGCGGTCGTCGGTGTTGTGCGATGGCTCATACGGTGGCTCTCAGGCGGGGGATAACGTCGATGGCACTGTGACGTTCCCAATCGGGAGAGCAGAAGCGGGGTAAACGAGGCTGGATTGCAGGGATACCTGTAGCCCAGCCTCTTCTATGTTCCGGGTGGTGCATCGGTGTGAGAGCGCATCGAGACATTGCGACAGCTCGGTTAAGAATCCCTGACCACTGCGGTATTGCCGGGATGCCTTGTGGTCGGGGAACCAGGGACCCTCGGGAATTTGAGCAATGGGGCCTATGATGTTACCGACAATCCTGGTATTGTGTGGCTGGGTGGGAGAAAGTGTCATAAATTGGGAGGCAGACCCATGCTGGTGGGAACCTACGAACATCGGATCGACGCAAAGGGGCGGATTGTCCTGCCTGCCAGATTCCGGCAGGAGCTCGGCGAGGATGTCGTAGCCACCATGGGGATGGATCGCTGTGTTGCCGTCTATTCAGAGGAAAACTGGAATAACCTGCTTGCCCGTCTTCAATCCACCTCCTTTTCCAGGGGGAGGTCTCGCGAGTTCCGCAGGGTGCTCCTGGCAACAGCCAACGAAATCCAGGTGGATACAGCCGGGAGGATCCTGGTGCCGCAGTTACTCCGCAACCACGGGCAGCTTGACAAAGAGGTGCACGTGATAGGGCAGGGGGAACATATTGAGCTCTGGAACAAACAGCTTTGGCTCTCCTACCGGGATACCGTGATGGAAGACTTTGCCGATATCGTTGAGGGGATTGATGGGTTTTAATGTCGATTGAGCATATTCCCGTGTTGCTGGAAGAGGTGCTCTCTGCTCTCCGACAGCAGGAGCCGCTTACTGCGGTTGTCGACGCTACACTCGGCCTGGGTGGTCATAGCGAGGCGATTCTGCAGCATTTTCCATCAGCCAGGGTTCTGGGGATCGACCAGGACAGTGAAGCGCTTTCCTGTGCCAGGAAGCGGCTGGAGCCATTCGGAGCGCGCTGTACCACCGAAGAGGGAAACTTTCGGGCCATCAAGGACATACTGGAACGTCATCACATTGTGGAACCCCACGCGGTGCTCCTGGATCTGGGGGTCTCCTCGCTGCAGCTCCGGAGTGGGGAAAGGGGCTTTTCCTACAACGTTTCAGGTCCGCTGGATATGCGGATGGCCGCCCGGCAGGAGGATATCCCTCCAGCCAGTGAAGTGATCAACAGCTGGTCGGCGAAAGAGCTTGAGCGCCTGTTCCGGATCTACGGCGAGGAACGCTATGCGCGGGACATAGCTCGGTGCATTGTCAAGCACAGGAAGCATTCCGGGGCTATCTCCACGACGGATGAATTTGTCGGTATGCTTCGAAAACAGCTGCCGGCGCCGATCCAGCGCACCATGGGTCGTCATCCGGCCCGCAAGGTGTTCCAGGCTCTGCGGATATATGTCAATGATGAATTGAACAGCCTGGAGACATTCCTGCAGGCTCTCAGGGAGATGGCCCTGCGCAATTGCACAACCGTGATCATCAGCTATCACTCGCTAGAGGACAGGATGGTCAAACATACATTCCGGAGCTGGAAACAGGCGGAACTGGGGTCGGTGATCACGAAAAAACCCATTGTTCCCAAAGAGGATGAGGTCCAGGCAAACTACAGCGCACGTAGTGCGAAGATGAGAGTCTTCCGTTTTCGTGGAAAGGGGGAGTAGCCGTGCAGGGCGGGGCGAATGTGTCTCACCAGAGAAGAAAGACCCCTCTGGTTTTGCTGGTTTTTGCGCTTTTTATCAGTGCATTCATGGGTCTGGCTTGCATGCGCTTTTACTCTTTTCATTTGAAAAGCCAGGCCACCAGGCTTGACGAGCGGCTGACGGAGTTGCAGGAACGCGAGGTATCGCTGCAATGCAGGCTTGGCTCTCTGTGCGCCCCTTCCCGTGTCTTTCGGGAGGCGAGGTACTCTCTGGGGATGACGCCCTGTGATGCGATGAGCTATGTACAGGTGCCGCGTATCGATATGAATCCTGGGCGTGGCCGAAATGGACCAGGCGAAACGGAGCATTCCGCTGGAGGGCCTCTCTTCAATCCACTGGCCGGAACAGCACATGCGCAGGATTGACGGGGAACGCTGTGTGAGTGTGGATTGGGCATGAGAGACAGGCGAAGGCTGCCGTGGCTTTTGATTGTGTTTGCCTTTCTTGTGCTTGCGGCGAGAACCGTGCAGGTGCATCTGTATCCCGGGGACCGTGTGATGGCACGGGCAGAAAGCCAGTATTGGCAACGAGTGGTGGCCAGCGAAGGACGTGGCCGGATTGCCGACAGGAAGGGGATACCTCTTGCCATCTCGGTTCCCACTGTAAGCGTTTTCCTCGATCCTCAGCAGTGGGATGTGGGCAACGCAAAACAGTTGGGGGATCTGTTTCCGTCTTCCGTAGTCAAGAAGGCCGGCCAGGAGTATGAGGGCAGGTTCCGTTGGCTGGTGCGCAAACAGCCGCCTTCCGTACGCAGGGAGCTTGAAAAACTGAATCTGCCGGGCATCTATACCGTGAAAGAGAAAAAACGCGTCTATCCGCAAGGATCACTGCTGGCCCATGTTCTGGGGTTTTGTGACATAGATGACATTGGCCTTGCTGGACTGGAACGATTCTGGAATCGGTTCCTCTACTCTGACCCCAGTGTGCATATCGTTGCGCAGACCGGTTCGGCGAAGCATGTGGATGTGTTGTCCTCGCTTGCTACGCCCGACTGCAGAGGCGGCAATGTCGTACGTGTCACCATCGATGCGCGCATCCAGCATATACTCGAACGCTGTCTGGACGAAGCGGCCCGGAACCATGACGCACAGTGGGCGGTTGCCCTCTGCATGAATCCAGAGAGCGGCGAGGTGCTCGGGATGGTCAGTTGGCCGACCTTCGATCCGAATCGCCGGGAGACCATGCATCCCCAGCGAGTACTGCGGAATAATGCTGTAGGACGTATCTACGAACCGGGCTCCGCGCTCAAGCCCATCGTTATGGGGATCGCCCTTGAGCAGGATTATGTCGAAGAGGGGGAGGTCTTCCACTGTCCGGGACGTATCCGTATTGCCGATGGATGGATCAGCGAGATATACAATCAATCCCACGGGAAGAGCACATTGGAAGAGATCATTGTCCAGTCCTCGAATGTCGGAATGGCCAAAATCGGTTTGCGCTTCCAGGCCCAGGATGTCTATGACGCACTCAGGCTGTGGGGGTTTGACCGTGAGACAGGCATCGGTGTCCCCGGTGAAGAGAAGGGGATGCTGTACAAACCAGGACGCTGGGTTGGAGTGATTCCAGCCAATATAGCCATCGGGCAGGGCATCGCCGTGACGCCGCTGCAGCTGACAACCGCGATTTCGGCGATTGCCAACGGCGGACATCTGTTGCGACCATATCTGGTGGATTCTGTACTGGACGCCGAGGGGGAGAAATTGTATGTTGGTCGCCGCACCGAGCGTGCCCGGGTGTTGTGTGCCGACACGGCGCAGTGGCTGCAGGGAGCAATGAGACAGGTGGTCGCCCTGGGGACAGGACAGAGAGCCGATGTGGAAGGGCTTGAGATTGCCGGAAAGACCGGTACCTCCCAGGTGGCCTTGAGGGGCGAGTACAAAGAAGATCGATACGTAGCGACCTTTGTCGGCTTCTGGCCTCAACATCACCCGGAATACGTCATGCTTGTGAGTATCGGGGAACCGGAAGGGGAAGCCTATACCGGCGGTCGTGTCGCCGCGCCCGTTTTTCGAAAGATGGCTGAGCTGATCAGCCGGGCGGGTCTGTAGCCTGCCGTTTCCCGGGCTGTTTGCGAAGAGGTTGGTGTGCTGATGATGAAACTAGAGGAGATTGCTTTGTTCCTGTCAGAGCACGGATTTCTCCAGGAGAGACGCGTCCCGGGCAGGGGCGAACACAGCCCTTCCGTGGCAGCTGTCGCCCACGATCACCGCTATGTGCATAGGGATACCCTCTTTGCCTGTGTCCGCGGGGAGCACATAGATGGACACGGTTTTGCCGGCGAGGCGTTCCAGCGAGGGGCAAGCGCCCTTCTCTGCCGGGATATCCTCGATGTTCCCCTTCCGCAGCTCCAGACCTCGGACACACGACGCGTCATGGGCCTGGCGGCGGCGAAGATGTTCGGGTTCCCGGCGAACTCCCTTCTGCTCATTGCCGTCACGGGCACCAACGGAAAGACCACCACCAGTTGTGTCTTGCAACACATCCTCCGGCAGGCGGGACACATCTGCGGTCGTATAGGCAGTCTCGGATACCACGATGGCCTGAGTGGGCACCCCTTGGCCCATACGACCCCCGAGGGGACGGATCTCCAGCGCATGCTGGCGGAAATGGTGGACAGAGGGTGTACGGCCTGCGTGATGGAAGCGTCCTCCCATGCGCTTGTGCAGGGAAGGCTGGCCGGTTGCCTCTTTGACGGCGCAGTGGTGACCAATGTGACGTCCGAGCATCTTGATTATCACGGAACGATGGAACAGTATTTCTCGGCCAAAGCACTTCTTGTTGCGGCGCACATGAAACCTGGCGGGAAGGTGCTCGCGAACCTCGATAATCCCTACTCGGCGAGGATTTGTCATCGCTATCCCGCAAACGCCAAAGGCTTTTCCGTTGATGCGCGCCGCGGTGCCTATGTGCTGTCCGACAGCACCTATTCAACGAAAGGAACGGCCTGCTCGATAGGGACACCGACAGGGGGCATGCCTGATGTGTTTCTGTCTCTTCCCGGGATGTTCAATGCGCAGAATCTCCTCGGTGCCGCCGGCCTGCTGCTGGAGCTTGGTCTGGAACCCGAGGTGGTCCGCCATGGGCTGGCATCCCTTTCTCCCGTGCCGGGGCGCTTTGAGTGCTACACCACCACCGGTGGGATAGGATGTGTCATTGATTTTGCGCACACACCGGATGCCCTGGAAACAATCCTCAAGGCGACCCGTGGTATCACTGCGGGACGTATCCTTGTGGTGTTTGGATGTGGGGGAGACCGCTTCCGGGCGAAGCGGCCCGAGATGGCCCGCATTGCCGATGCGTTGGCTGATTATATCGTTATCACGAACGATAATCCGCGTTTTGAAGAACCTGCCGCGATTGCAGAGGAGATCGCCGCCGGTATTCCGGAGGCCTTTCAGCAGGAGAAAGCGATGATACTCCTGGATCGGCAACAGGCGATCTACACCGCATTGGATGTGGCGCAACGGGGCGACACGGTGCTCCTGGCCGGAAAGGGGGCCGAGGAGTACATCATCTTTGGAGACAGGAGACTGCCGCATAGCGACCGGGGCTGTCTGTTCCACTGGGTAGAGCAAAGGGGTGAGGGGCTTCAATGAAGCGTGAGACGGAAGGGTGCTCTGCTGTCCTCGGCTTCGAGGGTGCCGACGGGTTGGAGGTCTCCGGGTGCTCTCGGGACTATCCAGACCGATGGTGTTCCGACAGCAGGGATTGCCGCGAAGGCTCCTGTTTTGTCGCCCTGCCTGGGGAGAAGCGTGACGGCCATGAGTATATCGACGATGCGCTCGAGCATGGTGCTGCCTGGGTGATGCTCAGCAAAAGCAGGTACAAGGAGTACGCGTATTTGGAGAGCGAGGTATGCCTGCTTTCCGCGGAGGACACCCTGGAGGCGCTGATTGCGTTGGCGAAGCGTCGGCTTTCTGCCCTTGCTTTGAAGCATGTTATCGCTGTCACCGGAAGTGTCGGCAAGACCACCACCAGAATGATGATTGCCCGGCTGTTGCAGCGGCGATACCGGGTCTACCAGGCCCGGGGGAGTTTTAATACAGCCATTGGGTGTGCGCTGACCATTCTCGAAGCACCTGAGGATATTGATATCCTTGTTCTTGAGATGGGAGCGAACCGCCCTGGGGAGATCCGGGAGCTGGTCACCCTCTTCCCTCCGGATATCGCTTTCCTGACAGAGGTGGCCGCAGCGCATCTGAAGGGGTTTTCCGATATCCAGGGTGTGTGCAGAGCAAAAATGGAGATTACCGAGTCGCAGGCTCTGGGTGCCTTTTTCTACAATGCCGACAACCAGACCATTGCGCAGCATCTTGAAAACCCTTTGCCGGGAGCGAGGATGGTTCCCGTGGGGAGGGAGGCAGGCAGTGACGGGGTGGCTATCGGCGCCGCACAATTTGTCTGTGACGAAACGGGACTTGGCCTCGCGGTGGAATTGACCCACCGGCGGCAGAGGATGCCCCTCCGCTCCTCTCTCTACGGGGAACATCATGCCTATACCGTTGCCTTCGGCGTGGGATGCGCACTGTGGCTCCGTGTCCCGGTCGACGACATCCGCAGTGAGCTGGAGCGCATTGCGCCGCTTCCCGGAAGAGGGCGGTATGCTTTCGGTCCCGGCCGTCAACTGGTGATCGATGAATCCTACAATGCCAATCCGGCCTCCATGAAGGCGTCGGTTGGCTCGGCGAGGCGTGTGGTGGATCAGTGCGGCTTTAACAGGCTGGTGGCTGTGCTCGGAGGCATGGGGGAGCTGGGGACCTCGGCTTCCGCTCTGCACGAACAGGTTCTCCAGGAGAGCGTCCTGGGCAATGTCGACGTGCTTGTGCTTGTGGGGGATGAATGGAGATCTTGCCGATCCTTCCAGGAGGCAGCCGGAGCTCGACTCCGGTTCGCCGACAACGCTGAAGAGGCGGCGGAGCTGGTAGAGGGTTGTCTCGACGCTGGGGATGTTCTCCTGATAAAAGGGTCCAACGTCTATCACTTGAGTGCCGTCGCTGCCCCATACTTTGAAGAGCAAGAGAGTCCCGTCCAATGACAAACGCAACGATGGTGCTGTTCGGGCTTTCTCTCTTTCTTGCTGTGGTCCTGGCGGAAGGGTTTTTCATCCGTTACCTGAGGACGAACAATCTCAACCAGCGCATCAAGCTCTACGGGCCGCAACGGCACCTTTGCGACAAACGGGAAACCCCCACCATGGGAGGCATTGTCTTTGTCATCGCTGCACTCTTCGTGGCTCTTGGTACCTTGAAGGTCTACGCATTTCCTTTTTGGGAGTGGGGGCTGTTCTGGTATTTCCCGCTCTGCTCGAGCCTTGTGGGACTCCTCGATGACCTTCTGAAACATCTGAGGGATTCCAGCGAGGGACTGCGGAGCATGCAGAAGCTTGTTCTGCAGCTTGCGGTCACCGTACCGTGGGCTGTCATGGTGATCGCTGTTACGGAGCATGGGGTCTTTTCCGGAGGACTTCCGGCGGATCTCCTTTCCATCGCTGTGGTGAGCTTTGTGGCCTGCGGGTTGCTCAATGCGGTCAATATTACGGATGGGCTTGATGGTCTTGTGGCAGGCAGCGGCATCATCTCCTTTGCTTTTTTGCTGATCGTTGTACGGGGGAGTCTGTGTTGTACCGTAGGGGCGCTCACAGGTCTTGCGCTCCTTGCGGCCTTTCTGTGGCACAACGCTCTGCCGGCCCGTGTGTTTATGGGGGACGTGGGGGCGCACTTTATCGGCGGTTTGCTGGCGAGCATAGCGGTGTTTTCCGGGGATTTCCGGATAGTGGTCCCGGCGGGCTTTCTGTTTGGCATCGAGGTGGCAACAGTCAGCATGCAACTGTTTGCGATTCATAAGCTCAATCGAAAGATCTTTCGAATGAGCCCGCTCCACCACCACTTTGAGCTGCTTGGATGGAGCGAGCAGCAGATTGTAACACGTTTTTGGATTGTCCATGCCCTGGGGATTGTCACCATTGCCGTGTTTCTCATAGAGGCGTGAGGCGGGGAGGAATCTATGAAACACACTGGTATGACAGCCAGGATAACAAACCGCACTGTTACCGTGATCGGAGCCGGAGTCAGTGGACGTTCGTTGACGCGCTTTCTTGTCAATCATGGAGCCCATGTCTTTGTGTCGGACCGGAACGCCCTGTCTTCCGAGGTCTGCCGGGAGCTGGAGACACTCGGTGTGGAATGGGAAGAGGGGCACAGTCACCGTGCGCTTGAAGCCGATTTCCTTGTTCTTTCCTCAGGAATCCCTCCGAGCGCCCCTCTTGTCAAGGAAGCCGCGAATGCGGCGGTCCCGGTTGTGGGGGAGGTGGATGTCCTTTCACCGTATCTTCGGGGGGCTGTGATTGGCGTCACCGGCAGCAATGGAAAGAGCACCACAACGGCGATTGCGGGACATCTTCTCCGCCAGGCCGGGTACCGGACGGCGGTGGCGGGCAATATCGGGACCCCCCTTGCCGATATCGCCGATGATCAGTGGGACTATGTCATCGCCGAACTGAGCAGCTTCCAGCTGCATTGGGCCCGGTCGCTTTCGCTGTCGGGGGCCGTGTTGACCAATATCGCTCCGGACCATATCGATTGGCACGGCACCTTTGAGCAGTACGCTGCTACGAAGCGCAAGATCAACGACTTTGTGCTTCCCGGCGGCTTTTTGGTGTGTCCACAGCAAGAGCTTCCCTATATGCAAAGAGATGACGTTAAGATAGTATCTTTGGGTGACAAGGGTTCATGTCCGGATGCCGGCGGGAATGTGCTGTCCTCTACGGAGACCTCATGGCTGCTCCGACTGGATGGGGAATGGCATCGGCTCTTCTCCGGGGCGGATGTGCCGCTGGCAGGGAGTCACAACGAAGAAAATGTGGCGATGGCTGGTGCCTGTGCGGCCTGCCTCATCGGTCCTCGAGATGTGGGGCCCCTGCTCCAGGGTTTTCAGGGGCTTGCGCACAGATGTCAAC
>JAIPGA010000022.1 GCA_021736445.1 Synergistales bacterium
GATGCGTCCTCCCCGACAGAGGGACCGATAAGCACCTCTTCCCGCCGGGCGCCTGTAAAGCGCAGGACATTCTTCTGGAGCAATCCGGGGGGGAGTTTTCCGGTGATGCGGTGTGTCCGTTCCTGTTCAGGCATGTGGTGTCACCCTCGCTTCCGTAGACTGTAGATGCAGCCGCAGTAGTGCTGCCGGAAAAGACCGAGCCGGCGGCTTTCCCGGACGGAGCGCCCGAACCCGTCGTTCTTCCGCCAGGTGTGTGCAAGCCACGAAGGTCCTGCGGCGTCGGCGGCGCGCTCCCCGATCCGATGGATCAACGCCACGTCCTTGTGGGGGCTGATGGTCAGTGTCGTGTCGAGACAGGGGAATCCCCTCTCCCGAGCCGCCACCGCTGCTGCGGCAAGCTGGAGCCAAAAGCAGAGGCCGCACCGCCTCCCTCCTTCGGGCGCCGCGGCGTACCGGCGTGTCCGGCACAGCCAGTACTCCGGTTCGTAGGGGGCGAACAAAACGGGAAATCCATAGGCCTCCGACAGCCGCTGCACAGCCTCGCGCCGCCTGCGGTATTCCGCCGCCGGGTGGATATTGCTGCCGTAGAAAAACCCGTGCACCCTGTACCCTTTTTCGGACAGAGCCGCTACAGGTACCGTGGCGTCGGGGGCACAGCAGATATGAAGCAGCACGGCAGGTTGCATAGGGTTGCCGTCACGCCCCTTCTCCCGGCTCCACATCGGAGAGGGCCTCCGGTTCTTCCCGGTCCGGCTCCCCGGAGCCTCCCTGTTCGTCGGCGACAACCCTGGAGGCGAAGACCAGAAACCCCGTGTGACCCACCATCACGTCCTCCGGACGGAGACGAGCCGGATTGGTCTTGTAGTGCCGTTCCAGGATCTCCACCACATCCACATCGACAAAGCCCAGACGGGAGAACCCCTGGAGGGTCTTGTCGATCTGGTTGACCGTGGGAACCAGAATCCCGATCCGGGCTCCCGGCGCCAGTGCGACAGCGGCTGTCTCCAGGCACTCCCACGGCTTGGGCACATCGAGAAAGAGGGCGTCCACATCCCGTTCGTCGAAGCCCTCTTCGACCTCCCGTACCTTGAAGGTGACCCGGTCTTCCACCCCCCAGCGGCAGCAGTTGGCCATGGCGAGCTCGGTGAAGTTCTGCCGCTTGTCGTAGGAATAGACCCGCCCGCCGTCGCCGACAAAATGAGCGAAGACGGTTGTCAGAGCCCCCGAACCGGTACCGCACTCGAGCACCCTCGCTCCCGGGGCAATGCCGAGATGGAGCAGCAGGTAGCCCGCTTCCTTGGGGTAGACAATCTGGGTCTGCCGTTTCAGTCGGCGGACAAAACCACCCAGCTGGGGTCTGAGGAGGTACAGGCGGTTGCCTGTATGGGTCGTGACGGCGTCACCGAACCCCTGCTCCATTATCTCGTCGTGGCCCACCTTGCCGAGGTGGCTCCCCAGAGAGGCGCCCTCCCGGAGCCGGACAATGAAGCTGTCGCCCTTCCTGGGCGACCAGAGAACGACGAGGGTACCCGGCTCCATCATTTGCCCCCGGAGAGATTGTGCATCACCGCATCGGCCAGATCCGCCGGGGAAAGCCCCATCTCGGCGATAACCTGGTCGGAACCGCCCGAGGCGCCGTAGCGGCTGACACCGAGAGAGGCAAAGGCCGTCCGCACCCCCATGGCGCAGAGTTCGGCGGCGATCAACGAACCAAGCCCGCTCCGGACATTGTGGTCCTCGTAGGTCACCACACAGCCGGTGCGCGCGGCCTCCCGCAGCGCCTCCCTGTCGAGATCCAGCGGGGAGGCGACGTGGTAGACGGCGCAGCGGCAACCCTGCTTTTCCAGCAATTCCCGCGCCTGGAGGGCCCGCCAGGCCATGTGTCCCATGGTCAGGATCGCGGCGTCGTCTCCGGCGCGAAGGCGATCGACGGCACCGTAGGTAAAGCTGTAGTCACCGCCGAAAAGGGGGGCGCCGTCCTCGCCGGTGAGCACCGGCAGCTTGCTCCGGCCCATGGCCAGACAGACATTCCCCGCTTCCCCCAGGGCGTAGCGTGTCGCCCGATCGGCCTGATTGGGGTCGGCAGGCACAATGAGGCGCCAACCGAAGAGATTCCTGAGCAGTCCCACATAGTCGATGCACTGATGGGTCATCCCGTCCTCGCCGACATCGAGCCCCACATGAGTCAGTGCAAGGGTCAGGCTGGTTCTGTTGATATCGTTGAGCCGCTGCTGGTTGTAGGCCTCGTCGATGCCGAAGACACCGAAATCCGCCCAGACCGGCACCACGCCCCCCGCCGATGCGGCCCCGGCCACCGTAGCGGTGGCGTGCTCCTGGATCCCCAGCTCGAAGAAGTGCTCGGGACAGCGCTTGGCGAAGTCCTTCACCTTCACGGAACCGGCCAGATCGCAGTCGAATACGGCCAGCGGGGTCGGAGAGGAGCCGTTCCGCTCCCCCACATCGGCGAGGGCAGCACCGAAGGCCGAACGGTTGTCGGTTTTTCTATCCGCCGGGTAGGTGATGGGCTCACCGATATCGATGGCAACAGGCAGCGGCGCCACCTCTCTCCCTTTTGCGGGGGCCTCCGCCTCCCTCCGCTCTCCGGCCTGCCGGAACATGGCGAGGTCCCCGCCAAGAATGGCAAAGGCCTCTTCAAGCTGCTCTGCCGACGCGGCCTTTCCGTGGTAATCGGGGACATCCTCCATAAAGGGAACCCCCCGACCCATCCGGGTGGAACAGAGCAGCACCACCGGGCGGTCGGCGTTGCGGCTGTACCGCAATCCCTCGTAGAGCGCCGCCGGATCGTGGCCATCCACGTGGAGCACCTCCCAGCCGTCGGCCTCCCAGAGTTTGCGGATCGGCACATCCATGACCTCCTCCACCCGGCCGGAGATCTGGATATGGTTCCAGTCCACCAGGACAGTGACAGGGAGATTGTACTTGACAATGATCCGCCTCGCTTCGGCGATCTGCCCCTTGCCCTGCTCGCCGTCACTCATGAGGACATAGGTATGTCTTGTTGAACCGCGGAGCTGCTGGGCAAGGGCGTACCCCGCGCCGGCGGCAAGCCCCTGGCCGAGATTGCCCGTCCCCCAGTCGATACCCGGGACCTCGCGTTCCACGTGTCCCTGAAAGGCGCTCCCGGCCTGCCGGAAGTGGGCCACCGCCTCCCGGGAATCGAAGAACCCCCAGGCCGCCAGGGCCGCATAGACTCCGGGAGAGGTGTGGCCGTGACTGACCACCACATGATCCCGATCCAGCCCGTCGCAGTTCTCCGGCGTCAGATCGGCCACGCCGTAGGTAAGCAGAAACATCTCCATGCTGGAAAGCGATCCGGCCGGATGCCCGCTTCCCGCAATGGTCGTCATGGCCAGTGCCCACAGCCGGCACTGCCGTGCCGCCTCATGAAGGCGTTCCTCGCCGCCGCTGTCCAGTGCGTCCCGCGCACAGCCCCTGATTCCAAGTTGTTGTAGGTCCATCCTGCCATCGCTCCTTGTCTCGATTCCCGTACTACCCTGCCGAAAGCCGGGCGTCCGCGCTGCACCGCGACATCCGGATCATCGGCGCACCCCTGTCCGGCAACGTACCGAACGTTCCGACATCTGCCAAGCATAATGCCCCTCCAGCTTCGGAGGGGCATGGTCATTATACGACACTTACGGGGAATGTCGAAAAACCGGGCTGTGGTTACAGCACGCTCTCGGCGGAAACATAGTCCGCGTCGAAACCAAAGGCATCCGCCACCGGCTTGAAGGTCACCTTGCCCTTGTACATGTTGAGTCCCTTCAGGAGTGCCGTATTCTCCCTGCAGGCCGCTTCGACGCCCTTGTCGGCGAGCTGGAGACCGTACTTGATGGTGTAGTTGTTGAGAGAGAATGTGGAGGTTCTGGCATAGGCGCCGGGCATATTGGCCACACAGTAGTGCACCACATCGTCGACGATGTAGACCGGATCGCTGTGGGTGGTGGGCTTGGAGGTCTCCGCCACACCCCCCTGATCGATGGCCACGTCCACAAAGACGGCGCCCTCTTTCATCAGAGCAAGGTGTTCCCGTTTGATCAGCTTGGGTGCCTTGGTGCCGGGGATCAACACCGCACCGATCACCACATCCGACTCGCGGAGGCAATCCTCCAGATTGTGGCTGTCGCTGTACACGGGGAAGACATTGGCCGGCATGATCTGCTCGAGGAATTCGAGCTGCTCCAGCTTGACATCCAGGACATTCACCTTCGCGCCCAGGCCGGCGGCGATCTTCGCGGCGTTCATCCCCACCGTGCCGCCGCCCACGACAGATACCGTGGCCGGTGCAACGCCCGGTACGCCGGAGGCGAGCAGGCCGCGCCCGCCGTAGGCCTTGCCCAGATAGTAAGCACCGACCAGCGACGACATCCGGCCGGCAACCTCGCTCATCGGTTTGAGCAACGGAAGACCGCCGTTCGCATCCTGGACCGTTTCGTAGGCCAGGGCGACAATCTTTTTGTCCATGCAGGCCTTGGTAAGACGCTCGTCTGCGGCGAAGTGAAAGTAGGTATAGACGAGCTGTCCCGGCTGCATCCGGTCGTACTCCTCCGGAAGGGGCTCTTTGACCTTGACGATCATCTCGGCACCCTTCCACACCTCCTCCGCCGTCTCCAGGAGGGTCGCACCGGCTGCGGTGTATTCCTCGTCACTGATACTGGAGCCGAGCCCGGCACCCTTCTGGACAACCACCTCGTGGCCCTTCGCAACATAGGCGCTGACAGCAGGCGGAGTCAGACCGACCCGATACTCGTGGTTCTTGACTTCCTTGGGGCAACCTATCTTCATTCCTACATCCTCCCTACTATTTTTATTTCCTGCATTACACACAAAAACACTACAACCATCACTATTGTAGAGCAAAGAACGATGGGCCGCAACAGTCAGCTGGTATACCGCCGGGGCACCCGCGGGGTGAACAGACTGGGGACCTCGTAATTGATCGTTCCCAGCCGGCCGGCAAACTCCTCGGGGGAAACGGCATCCTCGCCCTGACAACCGACGAAGACCACCTCGTCGCCGGCCTGAACGTCCTCGATGTGGCTCACGTCAACCATCGTCTGGTCCATGCAGATGGCACCCACAAGGGGTGCCCGCCTGCCGCGGATCAGGACCTCGCCCTTCATGGACAGGCTCCTGGGCAAGCCGTCGTGGTAGCCGATGGGGAGCACCCCGATCTGATCCTCTCCTCTGGTCATGTACCGGATCCCATAGCTCACACCCCAGCGGGCGGGAAGCGTCCGGACATCCATCAAAGCGCTTTTCACCCTGAAGCACTCCTGAAGATGAAAGGGCTGCCGACAGTAGGGGGAGGGCCACATCCCGTAGACCAGCAGACCTGGTCGGACGGCATCGAGATGCATTTCCGGAAAGTTGACGAAGGCGGCGCTATTGCAGACATGGCGGAGGGGAACACCGACCCCCTCCTCGCGAAGGCTCCCCAGTACGTCGCCGTACCGCTGGAACTGGGCATCGGTATACTCCCGGTGTCGTTCATCGGCGGTGGCGAAATGGGTAAACAGTCCGGAAAGCCTGAGTCCAGGCAGCGATCGGATCTCCCGGACAGCTTGCGGGAAGGCATCCGGCAGAAAACCGATCCGTCCCATACCGGTGTCGATCTTGATGTGGGCCAAAGCATCCTGACCGATGCCCTTGGCTGCTTCGCTGAAGGCCTTTGCGTTGGCCAGATTGAACAGGGTGATCTCGATATTGTTGAGGATCAGCTCCTCGGCGGCCTCTGCCGGGGAGGGGCCAAGGACAAGCACCGGATCCTGAATGCCCGCCTTGCGGAGATCCAGCGCTTCGTCGGGTGTCGCGACGGCAAAGCGCTGGCAACCCGCCTTCTGCAGCGCCTCGGCGACCGGTACCATCCCCATGCCGTATCCGTCGGCTTTCACCACACCGAAGACCTGGCATCCCGACCCTGCGTACCCGCGGATCGTCCTGAAGTTACCGGCAATGGCTTCCAGATCCACCTCCATACGTGTCGGTCGAAAGGTCACAGCATTCATCTCCTCTCCTCAGACGAGAACCATCATCCGTTTGTAGGATAATCCCCTTTCGGAGTATTCTAACACCTTTTGCTCCTTCTGTCGTTCGCTTCCACGTTCCACCGGGCTGTACCGGAGGAAAAGCCGGCGTGGAGACGCCGGCTTTTCCTCCTCCCTGATACTATTCCTCAAAGACAGTCTGGCCTGTCACCTCCGTCTGGAGCGCACGGAGCGCCTTCTCCACGAGGCCCCTCCGTAGTCCTTTCTGTTCTTCCGGGCTTTTGCCGGGATCACCGAGAGGATGGGGAATCGCTATGGCCGGCACAATCCGATTGGCGCCGACGGTCAGCGAGATGGGAACAATGGTGGCCACGTGGGCCACGGGGAGGCCTGCCCGTTCGATCTCCTTGACAAACGTTGCACCGCAACGCGTGCAGGTTCCTCAGGTGGAGGTGACGATGACGGCGTCAACCCCGTCGCGTTTCATCTGCTCGGCGAACTCCGCGGCGAACCGCTTGGCGTTGGCCACGGAGGTGCCGTTACCGACGGAGGAGTAGATCGTGTTGTGCAACCCCTTGAAGCGTCCTTCCCGTTCCAGATCGCGCATCACATCGACAGGCAAAACCATATCGGGATCCTGACAGGCGTAGGTGCTGTCGTAGCCGCCGTGGCAGCTTTCGTAATCCTGGGAGGTCAGATCATCGAGACCGGTGATGTCATAGGCCCCGTAGTTCTGGGCGCTGGAAGCGGCGATGTGGTCGGGGTTCCCCCTGGGCACGATGCCGCCGGAGGTCACCAGGGCAATGGTGCAGTCTGTCAGGTCGGTGATGGGCGGGTTGGGCTCCACCCTGTCGAAGACAGGCATCACGTACTCCGTGGTGAAGGGTTCGCCTTTCAGTTTCCTGGTGAATATGTCCAGAGCGCGGTGGGCGGCGAGGTCCTGATAGAACATGTTCCTCCGGACTCCCCGCTGGATATAGCCCTCCTCCGCGGGGCTTCCCAGCGCTTCGCCCTTCAGGAGTTTCAGCATGATCCGTGCCATGGCGGGGACGGCCTTGCCCATCCCCCGGGCGCTGTCGCCGGTCTCCACGATAAAGAGGCTTTTCCGGAACATGTCAACGCCTGGATTCTCGGGATACATGCCGGATACCACCGGGATGTCGAGACTCTTGGCGACAGCATCCCCCATGGCGCCGCAGGCCGTCCCGTAACGGCCGGCGTTGAAGGCAGGGCCGAGCACCACACCATCGGGCCGGTAGTCTTTGATCTTGTCCAGAATCCCGGCGGCCACAGTCTCGGCATCGGAAGCAAAATAGGAGTCGCCGCAGATCACCGTGGCCACAATCTCGGCTTCCCCGCCAAAGGCTTTCCGGAAGGCCGCTCCAGGTCCGACAACACCCTCCCTGATCTCCGGGGCGATATCGGCCTTCTCCTCACCGCCGATACCGGCGAAAAACTGATTGATGTAATGGACAATGCGATAGGACACAGATTTCCCTCCTTCCCCTACAGGGTGTAGGCGCCGTTGTTCGTGTAGCCCAGCTGGTTGGTGGCTCCGATGATGGTCTGGATCTCTACGGAGATGCTTCCGTCTTCGTGGAGTGATCCGTACCAACCGCCGTCGATGACGTCGGCCTCCTCCGGATAGCCCAGAACCTTGTCCATCACGGGAAGATCGACGGTCTCGTTGGCGTTCCCTACGCTCACCACGGCGTCACCCTCCTTGCAGGCGTCGGCGAGGCCCTGACTGGCGCCGTCGCGGCCGGCGTATTCGTCGGTGATCAATGTAGTCTTGATTCCGGAACGCTCGGCCTTCCAGCAGTTGGCCACCAGATCTGCATCGGGATTGCCGAAGCCCTCCTGGGAGATCAGCACTCCATCCACACCGAGGAGTCGGGCCAGCTTGACGGCATAGGAAGAACTCCGTTCCTTGTCTTCCAGGGTGACATTCTCGTTGGTGAGGATCACGCCGACGAAGTTGAAATCCTTGCCGTGGCGGGCGAACATGCCTTCGATCACCGGATTGTTGAGATGGGCGTAGGTATTGTTCTTGTCGCAGGCGGAGACACAGTTGCCCGAGACCACCGCACCGTCGAAGACCTCTGTGGGGCTGATCAGTGTGGGTAAGGTCTTCTTTGCGTCGTGGCCGTAGACATAGGTGTCATGGAGCAGTCCCTGGGACTGCAGCATGTACATATAGGCAACCCTGGGAAGCTCCGGGTAGCGGCTCATACCTTCGGAGAGAGGGGCAAACTCGTATTCCCCGATCGCATCGGCCGACACCGATACGGCGGACTTGGCGAGATAGGTGGAGGCCTTCAACCCCGCCATTCTGCATGCCTCTTCGTAGCTGTGCTTCTCCAGGTCGGGATCGGCGGGTTCCAGGATAACCGTCACGTTGCAGGTCCTGGAGTATGGCGTGTACTCCGCCCCGGGGCCGGACATGTCGATGATGCCCTCCTGGGTGGCCACAATCCTGCCGGTGGTCACCACTGCCGCCCCCGAAAGGACCAATGTCTTGCCCTCGCCGACGCTGTCCACATCGCCGATGAATCCCGGGAATACCTCACTGTCTCCCTCAAGCTTGCACCGCGGCTCCACAACATCCTTCACGGGAATGATTCTCGTGCTGTCGCCGGGATGCACGAGCTCGACATCCACGCCGCCGAGCCGCTCGTCCTCACTCAGATGATCGATGAGCTCCTGTCTGTTGATGGAGAGCACCCCATCGTTGATTTCCGTCTTCTCTCCCCAGGCCAGAGCATGGACCTTGATTGAATGGAGCTCCAGTTTCAAAGAAATCCCCCCTTGCACCAATCTTGTATTACCCCATCGTTTCGCACGAACGTGTCATCTTCTCTGTAGCGTTCTTCGTACGTACCACCCCTCCTTCCTTCACGACAGCAACCGATCCCGTTTCCTTTTGCAGTCTGCAGCTCCCTTACGACCCATCAAGGTCCAGCAACATGCTGTACTGCCTGAGTGTTTCCAGCAGCAACTGCTTGTCCAGATACCGGCAGTCCTCGTCGGCCTTGCGGCCGAAGGCGCCGGATCCGGGCAGTCTGTTGTCGTAGGCGCGGTAGACGGCAAGGGCCTCCTCAAGCAATCGCAGCGAGGGATAGTGCACCGGCATTGGCGTATCCGGTGCCGTGCCCCGCCGTTCCTGCAGAAGAAGGGATCGGTATCGTTGCTGGTCGGGTCTGAGGTTTCCGTAGAGGGGATGGTTGAGGAGCCGGGCTCCGCGGTGCACCCTGTCGCGGACCGCGACAAGCACATCCAGGGAGTTTCCGTCGATCAGTTCCAGGGATTTTACGGTCGGGCGAAAATCGGGATTGTTTGTGACGAGTGTGGTGCAGCTGCCCATTACAATGCCCCCCCAACGGTTCACGAGAAACAAGTTTTCTGTCTCTGTCGTCGAACCTCACGGGGAGGCCAGTAATTCCAGAGTTCCCTCCAGCCGCAATCCTGGTGCCTGAGAGTTTCCGCCTCTGTTCCGGCGTTGCCCCTTCGGCGCCCTGCAGGGTTTTCCGTCAGCAGGATCTCTCTTGCGACCTTCCTCGGGCGTATCTGTTCCTATCCTACCAATTTGTTCCCTTCCGCACAAGACCCAAGGTATCCAACGGGTATGTCAAAATACGACAGGAGGCCACCCCAGGGGCGGCCTCCTGTCGTGTTGCTGTCCTCGGGATGCTATTAAAATCCCACCACTTTATTGTAGAAGATAAACGCAATGGCTACGGGGGCGATGACCCGGCACACCCAGACCCAGGCACCAAGCAGAGCAAACTCAATCTTGCCATGGTTGGTGACCTCCTTGCGTGCCCCGTCAAGCCAGACCCAGCCCACAAAGAGGGAGATAAAGAGCCCTCCCAGGGGAAGCAGGAAATTCGCCGTCGTCTTGTCCATGAGGTCCAGGAAGGAGAGCCCCATGATCGTCGGGAAGTTGCCGCCCAGAGAGAGCGCCGAGGGGATCCCGATCAGGAAGATCACTGTTCCCAGAATCCAGGTCGCCTTGGGGCGGCTCCATCCGAGCTCGTCCCGGAAGTAGGCCACCACAACCTCCAGAAGCGAGATCGCCGAGGTCAAGCCGGCCATGAAGAGCAGCAGGAAGAAAAGCCCCGACCAGAACGATCCGCCGGGCATATGAGAGAAACAGGCGGGCAGGGAGATAAACGTCAGCCCCGGGCCCGAACTGGGGGGGATACCGAAGGCGAAGACAATGGGGAAGATCGCCAGCCCTGCCAGGAAGGCCACGCTCGTGTCGAGCACGGCCACCTGCGCGGCGGATACAGGCAGTTTCTCGTTCTTGCCGATGTAGCTGCCGTAGGTGATCATGCACCCCATCCCGAGAGACAGGGTAAAGAAGGCCTGTCCCAGTGCGGCGAAGAAAACGCTCGCATTGAGTTTGGAAAAGTCCGGCTGCAGGTAGAACGCGAGCCCCGCACCGCTGCCCTCCAGGGTAACCGCACGGATAATGAGTACGATGAGAATGACGAACAGACCGGGCATGAGCCATTTGCAGCAGCGTTCGATACCGCCGGCTACGCCCTTGGCGATCACCAGGATCGTGACGAGCATAAATGCGGCCTGGTAGGCGATGACCTGCACCGAATTGGAGACAAAACCCCCGAAGAGCTCGCCGGCCATATCTCCGGCGGCCTTGATCTCCGCGCCGCTCATCTGCTGCATCATGCTGCCGAAGGATTTGAAGATGTAGGGGGTGGTCCAGCCGCCGATGACACCGTAGAAAGAGAGGATCATGAATCCGGCGATGACCCCCATCCAGCCGACGATCGGCCATGCTCCGCCCTTCAGGACCTTGAAGGAGCCGACTGCGTTCCGCTGTGCCGCGCGTCCAATGGAAAACTCGGCGACCATCACGGAGACGCCTATGACAAAGATCACGATCAGATAGACAAGCAGGAAGGCCGCGCCTCCCATCTCGCCTGTGATGTAGGAAAAACGCCAGATATTCCCGAGTCCGACAGCCGAGCCCGCTGCCGCAAGGATCAGACCGAGTCGACCGCTCCACTGTTCTCGCTGTTCTCCGTTGCTCATAGTATCCCTCCTCTAAACATGCTTTTTCATCCCGCACAATGCGGCGACCACAAGGAACATCCTACCCCCCTTTCTCTATTCCCCCATACAACCGCAATAATACGGTTCTCTGCCTGATAACGCAACTATTGAGAGCATCTTTCTGCCGTTGCGGCGAAAGACGCCCCCAATGTGCGGCAGATTACCGCTTTCCCCAGGGGCATTTTGGAGTACAATACCACTCCGTAAGGAGGAATGCACGATGTGTCTCGCTGTGCCGCATACGATCATCGAAACCGATGGCGAGACCTCCGCCCTGGCCCGTGCGGGCAATGTGGAGGTCTCGATCCGGACAGATCTGCTGGAGGGGGTCGTCCCGGGCGACAAGGTGCTTGTCCACGCCGGATTCGCCATCGAAAAGCTCAGTCAGGAGGACGGCGAGGAGCGGGAGCGGCTCTGGGAAGAGCTCGCCGCCTTCGCCGAAGGGGAGCCCCCCGTTGCACATCAGTAACGCCGCCGCGCTCCTGGCACGTTCCGTAGACCGTCCGATGCGGTTTATGGAGGTCTGCGGCACCCACACCGTCTCCATCTTCCGCAATGGGGTCCGCAGTCTCCTCCCCACAGAGATCTCGCTGATCTCCGGTCCCGGCTGTCCGGTCTGCGTGACCTCTCAGGGTGAGATCAATGCCGCCGTAGAGCTGGCCAGGCGGCCGGGCACCATCGTGGCCACCTACGGCGATATGCTCCGCGTTCCCGGCGGAAGCAGTTCCCTCGCCGCCGAACGGGCCGCAGGCAGGGATGTCAGAGTGGTCACCTCGGCTGCCGAAGCGCTGCATATCGCCGGGGAGAACCCGGACCGCGAAACGGTCTTTCTGGCCGTCGGGTTCGAGACCACCTCACCGGCCACCGCAGCGGTGGTCCGGGAGGCAGCCGAAAAGGGGACGTCCAACTTCTCGGTACTCTGTCTGCACAAGGTCGTTCCTCCGGCACTCCAGCTCCTCGCCTCGGACAAAGAGCTTCAGATCGACGGCTTCCTGCTCCCCGGGCACGTGAGCACCATCATCGGCGAGGCGCCCTACCGTTTCCTCTCCGAGGAATACGGGATCGCCTGCGCCATAGCGGGATTTGAGGCGGAGGACATCCTCTTCGGGGTTCTCGAACTGGTCCGCCAGATCCGCACCGACAAACCGGCTGTCCGCTCTCTCTACCGGCGCGCCGTCCGACCCGACGGCAACACACGGGCCCTGAAACTGCTGGACCAGGTCTTCACAGCAAGCGACGCCTCCTGGAGAGGGCTTGGCGTCATCCCCGCCTCGGGGTACGCGCTCCGGGAACCCTTCCGAATCTTTGACGCCCCGGGCAAGCTGGGCCTGACGGTCACCGAAGCGCCTGTCCCCGATGGATGCCGCTGCGGCGACGTGCTTTCCGGATTGATCCTTCCCCCGGAATGCCCCCTCTTCGGAACGGCATGCACACCGGTCAACCCCGTGGGGCCCTGCATGGTCTCCAGCGAAGGAAGCTGTGCGGCCCACTACAAGTACCAAGGGAGTGAGATACTGTGACGCCTGGAACCGACAGCGGACTGCTCAGTCTGGGACACGGAAGCGGCGGCCGCCTCTCTCAGGAGCTGGTGGGCAGCATCCTGGCGCCATTCCGGAATGGAAAACGGGAGGAAGAGCTCGAAGACTGCGCCCTCCTCAATGGGGATACCGGAGTCACCATGGACGGGTTCACCGTCTCTCCCCGGCGCTTCCCCGGCAGCTGTCTGGGCAGGCTCGCCGTCTGCGGCTCCGCCAACGACCTTACCGTCCGCGGTGTGCGGGCGGAACATCTCTGCCTGGGCATCATCGCCGAGGAGGGGCTCCCCGAGGAGGAACTCCTCTACCACACCGGCGAAGCGGCCGAGGTATGCCGTGCCGAGGGGATCACACTGGTCGCGGGCGACACCAAGGTCGTTCCCCGGGGCACCGTGGACGGCCTCTACATGACAACCACCGCTGTCGGCACCAGGGTGACCGATGGCATCCTGGGCATCCGACAGCTCCACACCGGCGATGCGATCCTGCTCACCGGGGCGCCGGGACGCCACGGGGCGACCATCGCCGCCACCAGATACAATCTCCGCGCACCGTCCCTGGAGAGCGACTGCGCCCCCCTCCGGCCGGTTCTGGAACCGCTGATGGACCTCCCGGGGCTGCACTGTATGCGGGATTGCACGCGCGGCGGTGTTGGAACGGTGCTCTGCGAATGGGCGGAGGGGGCGAGGGCGGGTATCGAGATCACGGAACGGGAGATCCCTGCAGACGAGGGAGTGCGGTCGGTAGCGGACCTGCTTGGTTTTGATCCGCTCTATCTTGCCTGTGAGGGGACAGCGGCCGTCGCGGTCGCTCCGGAACAGGCCGGGGAGGCCCTCCGGCGCCTGCGGAGGCACCCGCTCGGCAAGGACTCCGCAATGATCGGGAGGGTCACCGCGGACCACCCCGGCTATGTGGGGCTCGTCACCGCAATCGGCGGAAAGCGGGTTGTCGATATGCCCGTCGGCGAGATCCTCCCGCGTATCTGCTAGCCCTGCAGGAGGCCCGCCTTGGCGGGCCTCCTGCAGGCATCACGCTCAGTCTGCCGGTTGCGGCCTATTGCGTTCTTCCCTTCCTGCAGACCAGGGAGAGCGGCAGAAGAAGGGCGACGAATGCGGGTGCGGAAGCCTGCAGCACACACCCGCTGCCGGAGCTCTCCTCCTCGTTGACCACAGGATACCCGAGTTCCAGCCATCGGGTCATCCCGCCTTCCATATTGGTCACATCGTTATAGCCCAGGGAAACCATCATCTCCCCGAAGGCCCCGCTGCGCCCACCCTTCTTGCAGTAGACCACATAGCTGCCGTCTTTCGGGTACTGGGCCAGTTTGACCGCCAGGCCCTGGGGATCATCTTGGTACTCATTGTAATCGATGTGTACGGCATCCTCGATCCAGCCGGTTTCGGCAAGCTCCTCGGCGGTACGGACATCGAAGACCGTCACATCGTCACCGCTCGCATCGAGCAGTGCCTTGACCTCCCGGCAGCTCTTTTCCTGCAGCTCCTCCGCCGCAGCACACCCCACGGCAAGAACGATCCCCACAAAAACAGCAACACCAATACGACACCAGCGCACAAAAATCCCTCCCAAGTCGTGGTATGGCACCCAAAGCAGTCCAATATATATGGTAAATATGTTTATCAAAAGCCCTGAATGCCTTATTTTATGATACAGGCCTTCAGGACATCCTGCAAGCAGACGCCGTCACCTACAATAACAGCGACACCAGACCGGGGAAACGAATGATAATGCCGATCATCAGCATAATAAGAAAGACAAAAGGAATGATGCCCACGGCGATCTCGCCGATCGATCCCCGCTCGCGGACCCCCTGGACAACGTAGAGATTCAACCCCACCGGCGGGGTGATCAGCGCCATCTCGATGAGCAGGATCAGCAGGATGCCGAACCAGATGGGATCATACCCGAGATCGGTGATGATCGGCGCCACCACGGGTATGGTCAGCACCATCAGCGACAGGGTCTCGATGAAGAAGCCGAGGATGATATACATCCCCACGATCACCAGAAGCGTCTGGAAGGGCGTAAAACCCAGTGTGCTGATGAAGGAGGTGATCTGGTCGGTGAGTCCCAGGGAGATCAGGATGAAGTTCAGGAAATTGGCCGCCACGATGATGAACATGATCATCCCCGTGGTGCGCAGCGTCCCCTCGAAGGACTCCACCAGCGCTTTGAGGGTGAGCTTCCTGTGGGCCGCCGCGATCCCCAGGGAACCGAGCACACCCAAAGCTGCAGACTCGGTGGGCGTGGCAAAGCCCGCATAGATGGAACCGATGACGATCACAAAGATTCCCACCATGGGAATCAGATCCTTCAGGCTCCCGAAGCGTTCCGCCCAGCTGACGCTTCTCCGATGGGAACCCAGACTGGGGCGGACAATGCAGGCTATCAGGATAAAGACCATGAAGATGATGGCCAGGAGCACCCCGGGAACGATCCCGGCGATGAAGAGCTTGGGAATCGACGTATTGGTCAGAAAGCCGTAGACGATAAGATTGATCGACGGCGGGATCAGGATGCCCAGTGTCCCGCCTGCGGCGATGGTTCCGGCAAAGAGCCCTTCATTGTATCCGTACTTCACGCCCTGGGGCAGCGCGACGGTACCCATGGTGGCCCCCGTGGCCACACTGGAACCCGAGGTGGCCGCAAAGAGGGCGCAGGTGGCGATGTTGGCGTGCATCAGTCCCCCGGGCAGCCAGGAAAGCCAGCGGTCCACCGCCTGGTAGGTACGTTCGGCGATGCCTGATTTCACAAGAATCTGGCCGAGAAGGACAAAGAGGGGAATGGCAAAGAGACTGAAATTGGCGCTCGCCGCCCAGCTCACCTCGCCAATCGCCCGGTGCAGCGGGAAAGGGGAGAAGGCCTTGCCCAGGATAAAGCCCAGCACCCCCATGGTGGAAGCCACCGGAATGCTCAACAGAAGGAAGACAATCAGAATGATGAAGGTCACGATCCAGATCATATCCTCTACCTCTCCTCCTCTTCGTTCGGCAACGGTTCCCCTGATTGCTCCGTCTCCAGGGGCATCTCTCCCTCACGTGCGATATCCTCTTCCAGCATGGTACAGGCAGAAAGGGTAGCCGCCGTTTCGTAGCGTCCGCGCACTATATTGCAGGCCGTGGCGAGGAACAGAACCGTCGCGACAAAGGCGAAGAAGACCAGTCCGGCAAACCATATGCTCTGGGGTATCCACAAGGGGGTCTGCAGTGGGGTGTTGGCCACCGAGTTTCTGGCGATGGAGGTTCGCACCACCTTGAAGGCATACCAGAGCATGGGATAGAGGAAAAAGAGCACTGAAAAGAGGGCAAGCAGATCGAGAAAGAAGCGTTTCCCCCTCTGCAGCTTGGTGTAGAGCACATCAATGCGGATGTGGGCCTTTTCAAAGAGGGCAAAGGCAAAGGCCCAGGCACTGATGGCCGCAAGAGCGTAGCTTGAGATCTCCTCCGCTCCCCGCGTGGAAAGAGAGAAGAATTTCCTCAGCACCACCTCGAAGGCGATAAAAAAGGACATACAGAGCAGCACAACGCCGCCGGCAATCACACTGTACCGGGACAGCCGCCGGAGCCCCCGGATCGGGGCGGGCACCAACTCCTGTTTTCCTGTCATTTCCTCTCCTCCTTTGGAAATACACGGCACACCTCCCGCCATGGCAGCGACAGGAGGTGTGCCGGTGCGTGCTCACCCGGGCAACGCTGGAGGCGCACCCGCTAGGTGGCAGACAGCGAAAGACTACTGGACCGTCGGGTCGAGTCCGACAACATCTCCGATGGAACCCTTCCAGCGGTTTACGGCAGCGTCATCGACCTTCTCCACCCAGGCCGGCAGGACATTGTCGAGAAGAATCTGCCGGGCCAGCTTGATATCGCTCTCGGAAACCTCAATGAGTCCGAGGCTGTTGGCCTCCCCGTAGCTGCAGGGGCCTGTTCCGGTGAGGCAGTTGATACCGGCCTGGGTCTCCTTGTCGGTGACCTTCCAGCCGGGCTGCTCGACCTCTTCCGTAATCAGAGACTGGATGAGCTGCTGCTCCTTTTCGCTGAAGCTGTTCCATGTATCCAGGCTCATCACGGTCATCACGTAGTCCCAGCCGCCGATGGGAATGGGATAGAGGTAGGAGGTCACCTCGCCCCATCCGGCGGAGTACCCCGAGAGGCTTCCCGTGACGGCGCCTTCCACGACGCCCCGCTGCAGCGACTGGGGTACCTCGCCGAAGGAGATGGTGACACCCGTCGCACCGAGGGCGTCGATGAACTGGGACGTAGTCCACCCGCTGGCCCGGATCTTCATGCCCTTGATATCCTCAAGACCACCGATCTCCTTGGTGGTAAAGAGAACCTGCGCGGGATAGGGGACCACCGACAGAAGCTTGGCGTTGAAGCTGTCTTCCAGGGCCTTGCTCATCACGGGACGGTAGGCCTCGACAACCTCACGGGCATCCTCGATATTCGGCGCCAGAACAGGGAGATCGAGGCCCGCCAGTTCGGGACAGTCGGAAACGATATAGTCCACCACCGTACAGACCACGTCGAAGATACCCTGTTCCATACCCCGCAGAACGGCCGCACCTTGCATGTTGATCTGGCCCAGGGAGGTCATGATGGTCGAGACCTCGCCGTCCATGGCCTCGGGTAGCTTCTCCGTCCAGAAGGGTTTCTCCAGGTTCTGGTACATGGTGAGGCTGCTCCAGCTGCCCACCACACGCAATTCCTTCTGCGCAAAGGCCGGGAACGCCGCAAAGGCGATCACGGCGATCGCCAGCACTACAACACTCAGTTTTCTCATCCAGACTACCTCCTTCAAATGGTACATCTCCAATAATCGTAGCATCCCCAGTGATTGTATTCAAGTCTGACAACAGCCATCCAGGCGACTATCCCAGTCTGTAGAGCTCCGGCCTCCTGTCCCGGAACACCGGGATCGTCTCCCGCACCTCCCGGACCTGTTCCGGATCGATATCGACAACCAGGGTTTCCGGGATCTCGTCGGCACACTCCCCGATCACTGTGCCGAGTGGGTCCACCACCATGGAGTGACCGGAGAACCAGGTCTCCCCCTCGTACCCCACACGGTTGCAGCCTACAACAAACATCTGATCTTCGATCGCCCGGGCGATGAGCAGCCGCCGCCAGGCCTCAACACGTTGGCTGGGCCAGACGGCCGGCACGAAGACGATCTCGCTCCCCAGCAACGCAAGCGAACGGAAGAGTTCGGGGAAGCGGAGATCGTAGCAGATCGCCGCCCCACAGATGCAACCGTCATGCCGGAACGTACAGAGCTGTTCCCCGGGTGTCAGATATTTCTCCTCTTCCATCAGGCGGAAGAGATGGGCCTTGTCGTACTCGGCGATCCGCCTGCCATCAGCGGAAAAGACATGCAGCGTATTGTAGATCCCCCCATCCTTTTTGTTGGCTACCGATCCGGCCACAACAGTGGCGCCCAGCTCTCCGGCCAGCGGACCGACAAGCTCCTCAACCTCTCGGCCTCCCCTGTCGGCCAGTTCCTCCGCCCGGTCCAGGGCATACCCGATATTCCACATCTCCGGAAGAACGACCACATCGGGACGCCGCTGCTGTACCGACTGCAGGCCCTCCTTAACCGTCTTCCTGTTCACTTCAGGGGATCCCGCAGCGATCTCCATCTGGATGACAGCGATGCGCACGCCTTTCACCTTCCTTCGCAGGATCCGGGATTAGTAGCTGCCGGCGAAGTGCTCGACGGCATATCCCGCACTGATGCTCCGCTCCACTGAAGGATCGTGCAGCTCCATGGAAAAGTGCCCGCTGTAGACCACGCCGCCTTCGGCCGGGACGGTCCCGGAGAAGATGCATGTGCCTGGTTCCGCCGAACCGGTCCGCTCCCGAACAATGGAGACAAGCTCCTCCGGTGCAAGGAGCGAGGCAAGCCTGGTCTCCTGATACCTCTCCTGCTCTCCCTCCACATCGACCCAGGAGGTGAGCCGCAGCCCATCCCAATGGTCTCTGACCTCTTCAAGGGGCCAGGCAACGGGCGCGATCATTTTTGCGCAGACCTGCTTGGCCGCCGGGATATCATGCTGCTCCAAAGTCCGATCCGTGTGGTCGCTGCCGACGGTGACAAGCATCCCCTCTCTCTGCAACAGCAGGACAAACTCCACCTCTCCGGAGGTCTGTGTGCCCTGACATTCCAGCAGGGTGTCCGTGTCCAGCAGCGAGGTGGATACCCTGTAGAGCGTAGGGACCGTCTCCGGGGCCGGTACCCCCATTTTGGCCAGCTCCTCGATGTGCCCCCGCACCTTCTCCTGGTCCCGTCCCGCGTAGCCCGCACAGATCACCCTGTCCACAACGATCTCCCGCAACTCCCTGGTGCCGTCGCGGTAGGCAACCGTCAGTTCCAGTCGTCGTTCCACGTCATCTCCCCCAGTATGGGGAGGGGGCGGCATGATCTGTCGCCCCCTCCGTCTCTGTGCTTCATCCCTCTATCTTGCTCTTTCTGTGCTTCCGTCACACAGTCTCGCCCTGCCTACGGCACGTCCGGACTTACCTGTTTCTGCAATCTGGACAGCTCCCGTTTCATCGTCTCGACACGGGCAACGATCTCATTCAGGCGGTTCGCTTTCACGTTCACGGCTTGCTTCAGTTCGCCGAGCCTCTGTTCCTTCGCCTCGATGCGCTGCTTCATGTCCGACAGCCTGGTGTCCACGCTTTCCATCTCTTCTCGCACCGACGCGAGCCGTTTCTCCTTGGCTCCCAGTCGCTCTTCCAGGTCACGGATTCCGGCCTTCCTCTCTTTGAGCCGCTCTTCCAGCGCCTTGTTGGCCTCCGTCAGTTCGGAACGGGTCGCCTTCAGCTCACGAATCCTCCCGTTCAGCTCCTCCAGGGAACGCCGGCGCTCCTGCACCTGTTCACGGAGACGCTCAACCTCCATCTGCTGCTCCGAGGTCTCTTCGCTTTTCCCCGCGAGTCGTTCTTTGAGTTCTTCCAGCCTCTTCTCCCGGGAGGCAACCGTGGCGCTCAGCTTCTCCAGCCGTTGCTCCACTGCCTCCAGCTTCTCCCGACTGGTCTCCAGTCGATTCTGGACAGAGGCCTTCTCCTCTTCGGCGGTCTCCAGCTCCTCTTTCTTCGCACGTACCGCCTCTTTGAGCTCCTCCACATTGCCGAAGGTGCCCAGCAGGCGCTCCCGCATATCCGTGAGCTTCTCGAGTTCTCTCTCTTCGGCCTTGCGTTGTTTTTGGAGGGTTTCGAGTTCCGCCTGTTCCCTCTCGACGGCCTTTTCCAGCTCTTCGATATCGCTGAAAGAACCCAGAACACCCGTCCGACGGGCCATCAAACGGTCCAGACTGGTCCTGGCTTTGCCGATATCCGCACTCACCCGGAAGAAACGCCGCCGTTTCTCATCCAATGAGACGTCCAGTGATTTGAGATCCTCCAGCCCCTCTATGGACTCAAGCATGCGGGCCTGTTTGGAGGCGATGCCCTGGAGTTCCTGCTCCTCGGCCTTCCGCTCTTCACGGAGTTTTTCCAGACGGTTCAATTCCCGGTTGACCGCATCCTTGAGTTCTCCGAGACTCTGATAGGAACCCAGGAGGACCTTGCGTTCCGCAGCCAGCCTGTCGAGACTCTCTTCGGCCTCACTGAGTTCCTTCCGCTTCTGTATGTAGGCTTCGCGCTTCTGGTCCAAAGATGTAATAACGGAGCCAAGATCCTCCAGCCCCTCTATGGACTCAAGCATGCGGGCCTGTTTGGAGGCAATGCCCTGGAGTTTCTGCTCTTCGGCCTTCCGCTCTTCACGGAGTTTTTCCAGACGGTTCAATTCCCGGTTGACCGCATCCTTGAGTTCTCCGAGACTCTGATAGGAACCTAGGAGGACCTTGCGTTCCGCAGCCAGCCTGTCGAGGCTCTCTTCGGCCTCACTGATATCCTCGCTGACCTGGAGATACATCCCACGCCGCTCGTCCAGCGAGACGCTGACCGCCTCAAGGTCTTCCAGTTCCTCAAAGGCACCCAGAAGCCGAACCTGCTCGGCGCGGAGTTCGGCAAGCCGTTCCTGTTCCTCCTGACGCTCCCTCTTTGCCTCTTCGAGGCGTTCCAGCTGCTTATTCACTGCTGTTTTCAGATCCGCGATGCCTGCGTAGTCGCCCAGCAGGCTCTTGCGTTCCGCCGTCAGCCTGTCCAGGCTTTCCTGCGCACTCGCGATATCCTTGCGCACCTGGGCGTACTCATCCTGCTTCCGGTCCAGGGAGACATCCAACGTCTCGATTTGCTCCAGCGTCTTGAAGGCCCCCATCAGACGGGTGCGCTCGGCCTGCAGCTCTTTGATGGACTCTTCCTGCTGCTCCGCTTTGGTCTGCAGCCTGGTCTTCTCGGAACCCAGGTCCCTCGTTTTCTCCGTCTGCTCCTTGAGTTGTTGCTCCAGCGCTTCGATCTGCCCGGCCTGTTCTTTCAACCTCTCTTCAAGCTCGTTCCTGTTCGTTCGGACCTTGTCCAGCACGCCACCGCGTTCCTCAACCTGCCGACGTGCCGTATCCAGAGAGGTTTCCAACCGCTCCTTCGCCTGCTGGAGTTCCCCGATTCTGGCGTTCATGTTGTTGTACATGAATGCACCTGCTACCAGGAGAACCACAACGATGGCGGAAAACACCAGAAGTGATCGCCGTTCATTCATGAGCCTCACCTCTTTCTTGTTGCCAGTCTATCTCCATTATTGAAGATCTCTTCCCAACAGTCAACCAGGTCCGCCGGACCTCTACTACAGCCCCCTTTTACGGCCTGTTTGCAGCAACCCGCCGCATCACGAATCCAGATTCCGGAGCGGCGCAGGATGGACAGCAAACTGGATATGCCACTCACCTTCGCTCTGCTCAAGGCAGATAGCGCTTCCCGGGGAGAACAGCACCGGTCTATACCCCTCTTCTCCCAAAAGCAGAAGCGAGGCAAAACGTTCCAGAAAGGGGAGATGACCGACGATACAGAGATCCCGACCATAGTGCTCGACGCCCTCTTTCCAGGGCCCCACCGAAGCCCTGGGTTCCAGTCCTCCCTTTTCTTCCAGGTCTACGGGAAAAACCTCGGCCACGATCTCCGCCGTCTCCCTGGCCCGCAGCTTTGTGCTGTGCCAGATCGCACCGAAATCGGCACGTGAATGGACCAGAAACCTGGCCACCCGGCCCACATCTATCCTACCCTCCTCAGAAAGCGGACGCCCGGCATCCTGGTCCTTCGGCAGTGCGTACCCGTGCTGTATGAGATAGAGCAACATCTGGATGTCTCCTTTCGATTCCGCCATTTTACATTCAACCTGGTTATATGATAACACGACTTCTGGGCAGCTTCACAGGCATTGCCTCCAGAGACGCTCCTTTACTTGCCCCCGGGAAATCTCTGTGCAAGAATGCAGTCGGACTAACCAAAGAGAAAGAAGCCACGGACTTCAGATCGTATTGGAAAGGAGTGAATAGCCATGGAACTGGGACTGAAGGGAAAGACTGCCTTGGTAACGGCCGCCAGCTCCGGTCTGGGAAGATCCATCGCCACGGCGTTCGCGGGAGAGGGGGCCAACGTGATGCTCTGCTCTCGCAGCGAGGAAAAGCTTGAGATCGCACGGTGGGAAATCCAGCGGGAAACAGGCGTCTCCCCCGCAGTCAAGCTCTGCGATGTCACCGATGCCGACGCAATCAGCGAGCTGGTCGCCGAGACCGCCGACCGCTTCGGAGGTATCCATATCCTTGTCAACAACGCCGGCGGGCCGCCTGCCGGGTATTTCGACGATTTCGGCGACGAGGAATGGCAGAACGCCTTCGAACTGAACCTGCTGAGTTATGTCCGTACCATCCGGGCTGTACTCCCCCATATGAGGCAGGCAAAATGGGGACGGATCGTCAATTCCACATCCTCGTCGGTCAAACAGGTCATCGATCATCTGCTGCTCTCCAACACCTTCCGTCTCGGCGTGGTGGGGATGAGCAAGACCCTCTCCCGCCAGGTCGCCAAAGACAATATCCTGGTCAACGTTATCGGGCCGGGGCGGTTCGCTACCGAGCGGGTCGCTCACCTGGACAGGCTGAAAGCGGAACGGACCGGGAAGAGCCTGGAGGAGATCAAGGAGGCCTCCCGCAACAACATCCCTCTCGGCCGCTACGGTGACCCCACCGAATATGCCCGGCTCGCCCTCTTCCTCTGTTCGGAAGCCAACACCTACATCACCGGCCAGACTGTCCTTGCAGATGGAGGAATGGTCAGTGCCCTGTAACCGGTCATAGGACAAGGGGAGCCTTCCCCCTTCCGGCAAGACCGCCGAGAAATCATTGGAGGTCCCGTCATGTTTCGAAGAATCCTGGGTTCCCGAACACAGAGAGCCGGTACGGTTCCCGGAACCATCACCTACACGGGAGCGCACAGGAAAGAACCGGTACGGCTCAATTACATGAACTACAATGCACAGCAGCTCCTGGAAGGAACCGCCGACTCTCTGGAAGAGTGCAAACAGGCATTGCGCTATTCCGGGGTCACCTGGATCAACTTTGACGGCATCCACGATACCTCCATGGTCCGCGCCGCAGGCGAGCTCTTTTCACTGCATCCGCTGACCCTGGAGGATATCGTCGACACCGACCAACGCCCCAAAGTAGAAGACTACGGCCACTACTACTACATTGTCGCAAAAATGCTCTGGTACGACGAACAGAGCGAAACCGTACAGAAGGAACAGATCAGCATCGTCCTTCTGGAGGGGTATGTGTTGACCTTCCAGGAACAGCGCGGAGACAGCCTGGGGAACGTGCGGAGCCGCATCCGCAGCGGAAAGGGGCTGATCCGTTCCACGGGCGCCGACTACCTGGCCTATTCCATTCTGGATGCCATCGTTGACGCCTACTTCAGGGTCCTGGAAGAGATCGGCGAGGACGTGGAGTCCCTGGAGGAAGCCATCGTGCAGGAGCCGGAAGAGGGGACCTTACAGGAGATCCACGCCCTGAAACGGGAGCTCATTGTGCTGCGGCGCTCGGTATGGCCGCTCCGGGAGCTCGTGATGCGCATCCAGAAACAGGAAACAGCCCTGATCACCAAGGAAACCTATGTCTATCTCCAGGATGTCACCAGCAACGCCCTGCAGATCATGGATATCATCGAGAGCTTTCGTGATATCGTCTCCGGCATGCTGGATACCTACCTGTCCAGCCTCAGCAACAAAACCAACGAGGTCATGAAGGTACTCACCGTCTTCGCCACCATATTCATTCCTCTGACATTCATCGCCGGCGTCTACGGAATGAACTTCTCCTACATGCCGGAACTGCAGATATGGTGGTTCTACCCGGTACTCTGGGGGGTGTTCATCGCCATCATCGCCCTGATGCTCTTCTATTTCAAAAGGAGACACTGGATCTGATCACCCACAGTCGGCGGCACCCAGCCCATATGCCCCTGCCAGGGACAGCGGACAGGGCCCGCCGACGGCACGGAGGTCCTGCGCCTGCTTAGCAACATGCTGTCATAGCAAGGGGACTGGCAAGGAAAGCGAACAGACACAAAAAACCGGAGTTCTCAGGGCCGCAAGGCCTCTGTGAACTCCGGTATCAGGTCTGGCTCCTCGGGCAGGACTTGAACCTGCAACCTAGTGGTTAACAGCCACCCGCTCTGCCTATTGAGCTACCGAGGAATACCGCAAGGTTTCTATATTTTGTGGAGGCGGCACCCGGATTCGAACCGGGGAATAAAGGATTTGCAATCCTCTGCCTTAGCCACTTGGCTATGCCGCCCCAAAGTAATTCTGGAGCGGAAGACGGGATTCGAACCCGCGACCCCAACCTTGGCAAGGTTGTGCTCTACCACTGAGCTACTTCCGCCTCTCTGGTGACGAAGTGGTGGCGAGACCCAGAATTGAACTGGGGACACGCGGATTTTCAGTCCGCTGCTCTACCAACTGAGCTATCTCGCCGGGAAAAATATGGCGGGGCTGACGAGACTCGAACTCGCGACCTCTGGCGTGACAGGCCAGCGCTCTAAACCGACTGAGCTACAACCCCGTTCATAACAATTGGTTACTTTTTGGTGCCGTGTTTGGTGGGCGGAGATGGTTTCGAACCAACGACCCCCTGCTTGTAAGGCAGGTGCTCTCCCGCTGAGCTATCCGCCCAGCCACCCTTTCGGGCGCGAGGGTTAGTATATCCAGCCTCGGCCTGAATGTCAATCCCTTGTTACAGAACTTTTTTCGCTTTCCTGCACCGATCCCGCAAACGCCGTGCGTTCCCGCCCAGCAGCGCCGTCGGGGGGCCTTCCTCCCCGTAGGCGTGACCAAACAGTTCCTGGTACCGCCCGTAGCCAAGCAGTGGGAAATCGCTGCCGTAGAGCAGTTTGTGTCCTGCGCCGGCGGCCTCGACGGCCCGGAACAGAGCGGGTCTGTAGAGATAGGGCGCGGCCGCCGTGTCGTACCAGCAGTTGGCAAGCGTCAGCGCCACCTCCGGCATGGTCTCGTAGAGCCAGAGCCCGCCTCCCAAATGGGCAAAGACGGTCTGCACCTCGGGGTGGTGCGTCGCGAAGGCCACTGCTTCCTGTGGTCCGGTATCGCCCTTTCCCGGGTAGGCGTGCCCCACCTGCTCGGCGGTATGGATCAGCAGATGGAGTCCCCGTTCATCGCAGTTTCCGGCGAGCCTCCAGGTCTGCCGCATATCGTCGATGGCCCATCCCTGCCCTCCCGGGAAGAGCTCGCCCACCCCGATACACCCGGCCTCGTGGCAACGGGCGATCTCCTGCTCTGTTTCGCGGTGCAGCGGGGGAACCACAGCAAGGGGACGCACCCTGCCGGGGGCACGCCGGGCCAGGTCGATGACATAATCGTTGCACAACCGGCAGAGCCCCATGTCATTGAAGGCAAAGCCGCAGACCCAGACCTCATCAAGGCCATCTCGCTCCTGCATTGCCAGGATATCCTCACCTGTCGCCCACTTGTGGACCCTGCCCGCCGTCAGCGCGGCGAAGTAGGGTTCCCGTTGGGCTACAGCATCCCGGCCGTTTTGGATCTCTGGGGGATACACATGCACATGGCTATCGATAAACAGCGCGGCTCATCTCCTTCGCAACAGCGTCGCTGCTTCATTAGACAGAATAGGTCAATATCTTGGGACACCATTACCGCCGGGATCGTCCGATTCCTGTCTCCCTGTAGTGCTCCCGCAAGCTGGTCACAAAACGATGGGCCATCCTCGTGGGTTCCGGAAGTCTGTAGCGCGTACAGGCGGACAGGACCAGTTCTACGGCCCGCTCCACGTCGACACGGTTGCCCGGGCTCACAAAAAGCGGTTTCACTCCGTCCCGGGTGCGCACCACAGAACCCACAACACGGGCATCCCGGTCTTTCAGTGGTTCCCGGGCACCCTTCGTTGATGCGACCTCCTCATGATATCCAGTAAGCCGTTTTTTTGCCACTCCCACCGAAGGTTCGTCCCGGACCACCCCAAAGTGTGCCGCCAGACCCAATCCGCGGGGGTGTGCGATCCCCGCTCCGTCGACAAGCCAGACATCGGGGCGTGCGGAAATCTGTTCTGCTGCCTGGAGGAGGGCGGGGAGCTCCCGGTAGGAGAGCAGACCCGAAATGTAGGGCATGTCAACAGGAACAACAGCGTGCCATTTTTCGACAGCCTCCCAGGTTCCATACCGGAGGAGCACGACTCCGGCGATGGCGTATACCGGGCCGTCACCTTCGTCAGAGAAATAGCTGACATCGGTTCCGCCGACAAGATCGGGGACGGCGGGAACACAGTCGCGCAGCACCACCTTTTGGGCCAGCCTCCGCTGCTCCGCCGTTTTGTCCGCATGCACGGGGTTCTCGGTACCCATGTTCGCCTCCCTTCGGAAGGAATAAAGAAGGCGGGATTGACGCCTTCGGTCAACCCCGCCGTGCACCCCTGTATCTCCACACCCGAAGGGAGCGCTTTTATTTGAGCTCCACCTCGGCGCCGGCATCCTCGGCCTTTTTCTTGATCTCTTCGGCCTCTTCCTTTTCGGCGCCTTCCTTGATCGGCTTGGGCAGGTTGTCGACAAGCTCCTTGGCCTCTTTCAGACCGAGACCGGTCACCTCCCTGACCACCTTGATGACAGCGATCTTGTTGGAGCCAAAGCCATTGAGCATCACGTCGAACTCCGTCTGCTCCTCTTCTTCTTCCGCCGCGCCAGCTCCGGCACCAGGCATGGGCATGGCCATGGCGGGCGCCGAAGCGGAGACACCAAACTTGTCCTCCAGCTCCTTCACGAGCTCGGAAAGCTCCAGTACCGACATCTCTTCGATTGCTTTAAGGATCTCTTCACGGGTCATCTGTGCATCCACTCCTTGAAATAGTCTTTTTCTGTTTCCATACAATTGGCGGGAGTCCCTCTCAAAGGAGCGACCCGATCACGCGGCTTCCTCTTTTTCTTTCTGCTCTTTGATCTGTGACAGGCAGGTAACCAGTCCCCGCGACGGGCCGGAAAGAACGTTGAGAAAACCGGAAATCGGTCCGGCAATCCCGCGGGCGACCTGTCCGAGGAGTTCCTCCCTCGACGGCAGATCGGCAAGCGCAAGAACCTGGTTGACATCCAGAAGGTTGCCATCAAGCACTCCAGCCTTGATGAGCAGCGCTTCGTTTCCTTTGGTGCGGGCGAAATCACGGAGAGCCTTCGCCACCGAGGCCACATCGTCGTAGGCCAGCGTATAGGCATTGGCGCCGGAGTGGGCATCCTCGGGGACAGGAAGATCCTGTTCACCCAGTGCGATGGTGAACAGGGTGTTCTTTGCCACCTTCATTTCACCGCCGGCCTCCCGCACCTTGGCGCGAACCTCTGTCATCTTATCCACATTGAGGCCGCGGTATTCCACAATGTATACAGCCTTACTGTTTGCGATCATCTCTTTGAGTTCCTGCACCTTCTGAACTCGATCAGCTTTGGGCATCCATACACCTCCTTCCATATAGGAATGCTCCCGGAACCTGGGTCCCGGGAGCATTCAGAAAGGCATCCGCACACGGATACACTTGCCTATCCCCCGGACCTCGGCGGGCAGCGGTTCGCAATTAAGGGGATCCCACCCGCGGTCTTCGGTCCCGGTACAACTCTATTCCATTGTCGTCGTCGCAGGGAGATCTGCGTCGCTACAGCGCGATTTCCTTGAATACAGCTGTGGTATCCAGGTCGATACCGGGACTCATGGTTGAGCTGAGGGCAGCGCTTTTGACATACTGTCCCTTCGCGGCCGCCGGCCTGGCCTTCTGGATCGCCCTGAGAAGGGTGGCCACATTCTCCTGCAGCTGCCCGGCCTCAAAGCTCATCTTGCCGACACTGTTGTGGATGATTCCGAACCGGTCCACACGGAACTCCACTCGTCCAGCCTTGACTTCACCGATCGCATCGGCCACCTCAAAGGTCGTCGTTCCGGCCTTTGCGCTGGGCATCAGCCCCCGGGGACCGAGGATCCGGCCCAGGCGGCCGACGAGTTTCATCATATCAGGGGTGGCGATCACCGCATCGAAGTCCATCCAGCCGCCCTGGATCCTCTGCACCATGTCTTCGCCGCCGACATAGTCCGCACCTGCCTCTTCAGCCTCGTTCACCTTCTCGCCCGAGGCGATCACCAGCACCCGTTTGGTGATGCCCGTGCCGTGGGGCAGCACAACGGTGCTCCGCACCTGCTGGTCAGCATGGCGGGGATCAACTCCAAGGCGGACATGCAGTTCCAGGCTTTCGTCGAACTTGGCGGTAGCCAGCTCTTTTACCACACCTATCGCTTCTTCAAGACCGTACGCCTTCGACGTATCGATCTTGCCCAGCAGCTCCTTGTACCGTTTGCTCCGTTTCGCCATAGCCGTACCCTCCTTGTGGTCCCAGCGGGCTCTCGCCCTCCCACGAAATTCGCCTTGCTTTGCCCTTAGCCTTTGACTTCGATACCCATGGAGCGGGCCGTTCCCTTGACCATCTCCATGGCTGCTTCAACGGTATTGGCGTTCAGATCCTGCATCTTGGTGTTGGCGATCTCTTCCACCTGCTTGGGCGTCACCGCACCGACTTTGACCTTGTTGGGTTCGCCGGAGGCCCGCTCGAGCCCTGCAGCCTTTTTCAGCAGGATGCTGGCAGGCGGCGTCTTCATGATGAAGCTGAAGCTTCTGTCCCCATAGACGGTGATGATGACAGGAATGATCATGCCGGCCTGGTCAGCGGTTTTCGCGTTGAACTGCTTGCAGAATTCCATAATGTTCACGCCATGCTGTCCCAGTGCAGGCCCTACCGGCGGGGCAGGTGTCGCCTTCCCAGCCGGCAGCTGTAGCTTGATCTCTCCGATTACCTTCTTTGCCATTGCAGCCTATTCCCTCCTCTTCCTGCGTGTCGATGCAACCGACCGCGTCTTCTGTATCGTTTAGAGCTTTTCCAGCTCTGTGTAGTCTGCCTCGACAACCGTCTCCCGGCCAAAGACGGTGACGGAAAACTTGACCTTCCCCTTATCCTCGAGCACCTCGACGACGGGGCCTACCTGGTCGACGAAGGGACCTTCCTTCACACGGACGGAGTCACCGGGCTTGAGGTTGATTTCCACCCGGGGCTTGCCTTTGTCCTGTCCGATCTTGGTCATGATTTCCTCGACCTCGCGGTCCGGCAAGGGAATGGGCCGGTTGCCGGTACCCACAAAATCGGCCACCCCCGGTGTCTGGCGCACCACAAACCAGGACTGGTCGTCGAGGATCATCTCCACAAGGGTGTACCCCGGGTACAACTTGCGGCGCTTATGTTTGGTTTTGCCATCCTTCACGTAGACACGCTCTTCAACAGGGACCAGAACATTAAAAATACGGTCCTCCATACCCATTGAGGCGATCCGTTGCTCGAGATTGGCTTTCACCTTGTTTTCGTACCCTGAGTAGGTCTGGATGATATACCAGCGCCTCTCTCTGTTTTCACTCATCACTGAAAAGGGGGCCTGCTACGGCCCCCTGGCACCTCCCGATGTTGGCGTATGCCCTCTGTTGCCCGGTCACTGCCCGTATCAGCTCATCACCTTGGAGAACAACCCGGTGAGCAATACATCTATCACGCCGAGATAGGCCGCTACCATAAATGTCACTGCAATAACGACAAGGGTAGAATACCACACCTGCTGCTTTCCCGGCCATGTAACCTTTTTGAGCTCTGCCCTTGCTTCTCTGATGAACGAGAACAACCGTCGCACTACCTCGGCCTCCTGACTCCAACTGTTCGATTTTTGGCAGGCCCGGCAGGACTTGAACCCGCAACCCCCGGTTTTGGAGACCGGCGCTCTGCCAGTTGAGCTACGGACCTGCGAACGAGGGGTATTATATCCTACTTGCTTTCCTTGTGCAAGGTATGGGTTTTACACCACTTGCAGTATTTCTTCTTTTCCAGCTTCTTCTTCTGGGTCCTCTTGTTCACCGAGGTAGAGTAATTCTTTCTCTTGCATTCCTTGCACTGCAACGATACGATATCCGCCATTCCTATGCGCCTCCGAACTATTCTATAATCTCTGTGACAACACCGGCGCCGACGGTCCGGCCGCCTTCACGAACGGCGAAGCGCAGGCCTTCTTCCATGGCCACCGGCACGATCAGGTTCACCTCAAACTGCGAGTTGTCGCCGGGCATGACCATCTCCACGCCTTCCGGAAGCTTGATGTCGCCGGTCACGTCGGTGGTCCGGAAATAGAACTGCGGCT
>JAIPGA010000023.1 GCA_021736445.1 Synergistales bacterium
CGGGGAGGTCTTTGTGGCGGCCAACGAATTCAGAATCCGGGAGATCAAGCGGGACGATCCCAGCATACTCTACTCGGACAACCTCTTCGATGTGGCCCGGGAGCGCGGCTGGTGGTCCCCCTCCGACGGTCCGCTGGACTGGCTGCGTACCGTGAGTCTCGGTGAGTACAATCACCCCTACTACTCCCTCCGGCGGGTCTGGCGGGTGCAATCCAAGCTGGCTCCCTCTCTCAACCTCAGCCCCTGGGTGGAGGATGGCTACACCCGAGCGTATCCCTTCTCCGTCAAACCCGATGAAAAGCTGACGGTCCGGGATGTCATGAATCTCTACCGGGATCACTACGAGGGAACCCAGTTCGATATGACAGAAGGGGTCGCAGCCGGCCCCTTCGGGTATCCCAACCGATACTACGGTCCCTACGATGGCCAGGGCGATGTGGGCGACCCTCATAGAGATCTGGCCGGAGCATGGGAGCGGCCGCTTTCGGTGGCCTATTGCGGCTACACCTTTGTCAATCAGGCCAGAGGCTGGCTGCCTGATCCGATCGGCGGAATCTGCTGGTTCGGCCCGGACAAGCCCGCCGAGACCTGCTTTGTGCCCTTCTATGTGGGGGTCTCCGGTCTCCCCGAAGCCTATTCCACCTGCGACACGGATCACTTCTCCAGGGAGAGCGCCTGGTGGGCCTTCAATTTCGTGGCCAACTGGTCCGCGTTGAAGTACAGCTACATGCATCAGGATATCAAGCGTCTGCAGGACTCCATCGAGCTGGGAGAGCTTGAAGCGTCCAAAAAGGTCGATGAGAGGGCAGGGAAGCTCCTTGGGGAAAGCCGGGAGGCCGCCCGTCGCTACCTTACGGAGTTCTGCACCACCAACGCGCAACAGGTGGTTTCCCGGTGGTGGGAGTTCTCGGAGGAGCTGATCGTCCGCTATAATGACGGCTACATCAACAGCCCCGGTCACATGGCCGGTGAGGTGGGGTATCCCAAGGAATGGCTCAAAAGAACAGACTACTACAACGGACCGACAACCTACAAGGAGCCTGAGAAATAGCTCTTTGCAACGGATGAAGGGCTGCCGCCCGTACGGCGGCCCTGGAACCGAAACGGTGGTGCGAGGTGATGCCATGGGGCTGGCCCACATGGACCTTCCCGGAGGTGCGAAGTGCACGCGATGCAAGGGTGAGGCGCTGGTGGCGCTTCCATCGCATAATGCACGGTTCTGCCGAGAATGTTTCTTCGTGTTTGTCGAGAACAGCCTGCGCCGGGCATTGAAGCGTATGCGGCTCTTCCCGGACACCCCGCTGATGGTCGCTGTCTCGGGAGGCAAGGATTCGCTTGTGGTGTGGGATCTTCTGCGCCGGCTGGGCTACAGCACACGGGGATTGCATATCAATCTGGGCATCGGCGAATTCTCCCGTTACTCCAGTGAGGCCGTGGCGAACTTTGCCGAAGCCCGCGATCTTTCCTGGAGCGAGTATCCGCTGAAGGAGTCCTTCGGGTTCACCATGCCGGAGATACAGCGGGCCTTCCGGGAAAAGATCTGCTCCTTGTGCGGGAAGCTGAAACGGCATTTCTTCAACAAGCACGCGACAGATGAAGGCTTTGGCGTACTGGTTACCGGACACAACCTCGATGACGAGGCCAGCAGGTTGCTGGGGAACCTCATCGGAAACAGGCAGCGGTTTGTCCGGAAACAGTATCCGCTGTTGCGCTCCCCGCATCCGGCGATGCCGGCCAAAGCCAAGCCGCTGTTCCGGCTGGAGGACGAGGAGATCGGGATCTATGCCACCTTGGCCGGCATCGATGTGCTCCAGACAGTGTGCCCTTTTGCCGCCGACGCCACCAGTCATGCCCACAAGCGAGCCCTCGATCTTCTGGAAGCGGAGATGCCGGGGCAGAAACGGAAGTTCTACTTTTCCTACATGCGCGAAAACGGCCGACGGGAGAACCTGGAAGACACCAGCGGTTTCGGACGCTGCGAATACTGCGGCGCAGCCTCCAGAGAACCGGTATGCGGTGTCTGCAAGCTCTATGCCCGGGTGGAGGAGTGGTATCGGAAGCGGGAGCTCCCACTCAACCAATAGGTGGGAGGGCAAGGCGGGGATAGGGAGATACAGGACAGGGCGGCCGGGACCCCCCGCCCCCCCTGTCCTGTATCGTGGGTTCGGCTGTCCGGCGTTCGGCTGTGGTCTGTCGACTACGCTGCGCGACGGAGGAGAGACGGTTTGTAGACATCCGCAGGGCCTGCGATGATGTCAAAACCCAGAGAGCCTTCCTTTGACGGAAGGAACCGGACTGTTGGACCGGCTTCGCCGAAGACGTCCCTGTAGGCGTTGCGGAAAGCCGCGCCATGTGTCACGTCCTGGGGGGCCCGCACCGTCAGATACAGAACACGCTGGAGAGATGATCCCGCCTTCTTCAGCTCTCGGGCCAGGCTCTCAAAGGCCTCTTGATACTGCGTGGCGGCCTGCATTCCTTCCTGATCCCCCATGTTCCTGCAGAACAGATAGAGATTTCCCTGTACCGTTGTGGCTGTAACCTTGGACATTGGAACGCCTCCTCTCAAATAGGTGCCTCGTAATTGAGTGCACTGCATTCAGTGAATTTCTTTTGTGCACTGAATTCTACACGCCTCGGTGGCTTCTGTCAACACCTGCGCGTCTCTTTTCCCGAAGAAGGGGAAGCATGGTATTTTGCCTTTGGTGTCCCGGCGGGAAAGGGTAGAATGTGTTGGTATCGGGAGCTTAGCGAAAGAAGCAGGTGATTGGTGTATGAGTGACTATCCTTCTCCCTCCGAGCATGCCTACAGGGAGATTATGAAAAAGATTATCAACGAAGAGCTCATGGCGGGGCAGCGTCTGCCCACCATCCCGCTGGCCGAGGCGATCGGTGTGAGCAGAACACCGGTGATCGAGGCGCTTCGGCGACTGGCCGGACAGGGGATCGTGGTCTTTTCCAGGGGCAGCGGTGCCCGGCTGGTGGCGCCGTCGCGGAAGGAGATCGAGGAGGCCTATTCGGTGCGCGCCCATCTGGAGCGTATGTCCTCCTCCCTTGCGGCGCAGCATGCGGACCCCGTCCAGCTCTGCAGGATGGAGGAGGCGATCAAAGTGGAAGAAGGGGCGGGGAGAGCCAAGGATGCCCTCGGTACGATCGAAGCCAATATGGAGTTCCACCGGATCGTCGGCGAAGCGAGCGGGAACAGCTTTCTCGCCTGGTATGTGCAGAATGTGGTCTCCACGACCTTTGTCTATCAGGTGCTTTTTGAGTCCATATCGGGAGAGGGGTTCGATACAAGTCCGCAGGAGCACTGGGAGATTCTGCACGCCCTGCGTTCGGGTTCGTCGGCGGTGGCGGATATCATGGAACGGCATGTCCTGCTGGCGATCAATGTACTGTCCAGGATTCCCCTGGACGAGGGAAACGATCTATCCTACGGAGGTGACACCCAATGAAGGCCTTTCAGAAACTGGATCTTGGAGATATGGAAGAGAAGGAACTGCGGCCCGGACTCCATGTACGCTTTGTGCACTCCGATAACGCCACCCTGGCCTACTGGCGGATCGAGGAAGGCGCGAGTCTTCCGGCACATTCCCATCCCCACGAGCAGATCGTCAATGTCCTCAGCGGCGAGTTGGCGCTCACCGTGGATGGCAGCGAGCACAGGTTGAAAGAAGGCGGTGTCGTTGTTGTGCCTGGCGATGTAGAACATGCCGCCCAGGCCGTGGAGGAATGCCGGGTGCTCGACGTCTTCACCCCTGTGCGGGAGGATTACAGGTAGCGGAGGTCTTTCCCCCATGGAGAAGAGCGGTGCCGGGATCGCCGCGGCACCGCGATGGCCTTTGGGCTGAGGTGATTACCCGCACAGGCGCAGAGCTGTTCCGGCGTAGATGTGCATGGCCTGGACCAGCTCTGCAACGGGGACGAATTCCCACTCGGTGTGGGCGTTTTTGATGGATCCCGGACCGAGGTTGAGCGCCGGTATGCCGCCGAAGTTTTGCAGTAACGAGGCATCGGTCCAGCCTGGGACCACCGATATCTCTGCCGCCGCACCTGTGGTTTCGAGGATAGCCTCTTTCAGGTGGACCACCAGCGGGGAGTCTTCCTTCACAAAGACGGGGAGGTGGTCCATGGTGGCCATATTGTCGGGGTTTCTCCGAAGGGTGGCGGAGAATTCCGGGTCTTCCGCCGCAAGTTGGTCGAGGAGCTCCCGGAAATCACCGAGAACCTGTTCCAATGTTTCGCCGGGAGTCGGGCGACGGTCGATCTGGACATGACAGCGTCCCGCTACGCTGCTCGGCTGGTCTCCACCGCGGATGGTGCCCAGATTCAGCGTCGAGGCCCCGACCACCGGATGGCTGCGCCCGGCGAGCTTCGGTATGAGTCGATCCTCCACCGCTCTGATGAAGGCGGCGGCCTTGGAAATGGCGTTGACGCCCTGTTCCGGCGTGCCTCCGTGGGCGGTCCTGCCCTTGATCTCGATGTCCAGCCACTCCAGACCACGGTGTCCGATGCCGATGGTCAGATCGGTTGGTTCGCCGACGATAGCGAAGTCGGCCTTGATTCCCCGCCTGATGACCTCCTCTGTTCCCTCGCTTTTCAACTCTTCGTTGATCACGGCGGTGAACACAAGATCACCGGCAAGCCGGATACCTGTCCTGCGAAAGGCTACCAGGGTCATCATCATGGCCGCGGCGCCGGATTTCATGTCACAGGCGCCTCTGCCGCGGATTGTTCCGTTCTCAACGGTGGCGGAGAAGGGTTCCTCCATATTGTAGGGCGGCACCGTATCGATGTGGCCGTTGAGCATCAATGCCGTGCCGCCGCCTTCCCCCGGTATCCGTGCGAGGACGTTGGAGCGTCCCTCCAGAACGGGCATCAGTCGGCATTCGACGCCTTCCGCAGCGAGGAACCCCTGGACGTACCGGGCGATCTCCCCTTCGCGGCCCGGTGTCCCGGAATGGCTGGGTATCTCGATCAATCGGCGCAGGAGTGCCACAAGTTCGGCTTCCGAAACGGCATCCTTGATTCTCTCGAAACGCGACACGCTGTTTCCTCCTTTTTGTGTGGTGTCTGCGCGTAGTATTCTTTGAAGCGTGACATTCGTCAAGTACTGATTCCGAAGGAGGTTTGCCACCGATGTTGTGGACTGATATGAAAAAGTCGAAGGTACGCCCCCTGTTGCTGTGTGTCTGCCTGTTCTGTTTGTTCGGCACTCCGCTGGCTGGACAGGCGGAGGGATACGTGAAGGTCTTCGGCTACAGTCACGCCTACGACTACATGCAGGATCACCGGGCGAAGCGGGAGTACCCCAGGCGGGTACGCGTGATGGCGGACTACTTCAAGAAGGTCAACCCAGATTTGAGCGATGCGATCTGTGTGGACTATGCCGCCCTCGTGGAGCGCCACTCCCGCCGTTTCGAGGTCGATCCCTTTCTTGCGGCGGCCATTATTGTGAAGGAGTCGGGGGTGCAACCCCGGGTCAGGAACGGGTACAGCTATGGGCTGATGCAGGTGAACTGGAAGGCCAACAAGGGATGGATTCCCGATACCTTCCACATGGTCTACTCCGCACGGCGGCTGGTGAAAAGCCGGTACAATATTCCTGTGGGGATCTATATCCTCCGCAAGGCTCTCGACAACAGTGGGGGCAATGTCGACAGGGCGCTGGACCGCTATCGGGGGAAGAATATCGTTTCGTACCGCCGGAAGGTGCTTGATTACTACCGGGATATGGTGCGGATGTTCAAGCGGGAGTAACCGCCGGCGTCAGCGACTGCGGAGCCACTCCGGGTCGTCCGGCCGGTAGGGGCGCTTCCCGTATTGAGCTTCGTAGCGTTGCAGCTCCCTGCGGGCGAAGCGCCCGATGTCTCCACAGGTGCCGAGTTCCCGCCAGTCGATTCCCTCCGCGAAGGGGCATGCGCTGATGCAGACGCCACAATCGGTGCCGACGCTGCGCCAGGTGCGGAAGCAGCGCTCTCCGTCGAGGCGGCCGCAAAAGGGGGAGCCTTCCTCTGTTTCGGAGGGTTGTATGGCCCTTCCGGGACAGAGTTGGACGCAGCGGTTGCAGTGTCGGCAGAATGCCTGGACGCGATCTTCGAGGGGGTCGGGATTGTCGAGGCAGAGCGGCATGTCGGTGCTGACGACGCCAAGCCGGACAGCCGGGCCGTGTTCCCGGGTCATGATCAGGCTATGCCGTCCGAAGACACCCACCCCGGCATCGCGGGCCACAGGGGAGGCGAAAAGCAGATAGTTGCCGTCCATGTGATTCCTCGCCTCGTAGCCCAAGGCTCTGATGCCGTAGGTGAGCGCGAATCCTGCAATGGCGGCGTTGAGGTAGCCAAAGACGGTGGCCAGCTGTTCGGGGGCCCTTGGGGCGGTGTGGAGCAGTTCCAGGTCCATGGGAACGGCGAAGGCGATTCCTACAGGGAGCCTCGGTTCCGGGGGGAGGCCGTACACCTGGGGATGCCTGCCGCGGTGCGTATAGTAGTGTCTGTCTCTGAGCTCGGTGATGCCCACGCTGGAAGCGCCGCATTGGCCTGCGAAGCCCTTGATCCACCGGGTGAGCTGTTCGGGTGTGTGGTCAGCGGCGGGGGTCAGGGGGCGCTGGTGTACCAGAGGATGGAGGTCGGCGAGGAACGCGAACAGCGCTTCCGAGGCCGGCGAGGCGAAGGCATGGAAGGTTGGAGACCCCGGATCCCCCAGTGGAGGCATGCCCCGCAACTCGTCGTCTGTTTCCCGCTTTTCGGGATGTCGGCTATAATAGTCCTGGTGGCTGAAAGTGCCGTGCTGATAGGCCATACGTGCAAAGAGCGTGTCCCGTTCGTCGTAGCGGCCGGGGCGGTTTCCGGATTTCATCTACATGCCGCCTCCTTCCTGGAGGGAGAGTGTGCGGACCTTGTTCCTCGAGTAGCATACATTATAATGCACGGGGAGAGGGTGGAAAACATCTTGATGTGGGTGGATGATTGGAGCGTGGAGATGGGGGGTGGGAACGTGACGGTGAGCGGGACAGTGAGACATTGCGTTTGTCTGAAGTGTTCGACGACGGCGTAAGATGCAAAGGAGCCTTTGGTAATCATGGACGACTCTTCGTTAACTCAGCGGTACGATCGTGTAGCGGTAATCTTTCTTGGACTGTTGACCCTTTTCGCTCTCGGCGTGGTATTGAAATACGCACGACCTGTCATTCTTCCTCTTGTTATCGCCTGGCTTCTTTCCTATATCCTGGGTCCGGTCGTGACGCTCATGGCACGCCGAGGTATCCCGTGGGTTCTCTCGGTTATTATGGTGTTGCCGATTCTCCTGGGGATAGGCTTTCTCTTCGCTACACTGGTCCAGAGCCAGCTGACCAGCTTTGCCGTCGAGTATCCCAAGTACCAGGCCCGTTTTGCGGAGATCTCGTCGGCGCTGGTCAGTCAGTTCGATACGCCCGGGAATGTGACGCTTGATGTCTTCAATGTGAACTGGGGGCAACGGATCGGTTCCTACATTGTCCAGATATCCGGTTCCTTTGTTGCCCTGGTAACCAATCTCGTGAAGGTGATCTTCTTTCTCTTCTTCCTCCTTCTTGGGAAGCCCTACTTCAAGTACAAGCTGATCAAGGCCTTCTCCGACGATCATGCCCGGTACCTCAACCGGATTCTGGAATCCATCTCCTTTCAGGTGGGGCGGTATCTGGCGGTGCTGTTGTTTGTCAGCTTTCTTACCGGGTTTCTGACCTGGCTCTTCCTCTCCTATATAGGCCTCGATTTCGCCTTGACCTGGGGGGTCGTCACCTTCCTGCTGAATTTCATCCCCACCGTTGGATCCATCATCGCCACAATCCCGCCGATCCTCCTGTCGCTCGTGCAGTTCTATCCCGACTTCTGGATGACCGTCATCTGCATGGCGGCGCTCATCACCATACAGATGTCCATCGGCAATATCCTGCTTCCCAACCTCCTGGGGCAGCGGTTGAACCTCAGTCCGGTCGTGGTGCTGCTTGCCCTCCTTTTCTGGGGATGGCTGTGGGGGATTGCGGGAGCCCTGCTTTCCGTTCCGTTGGCCTCGGCGATCAAGATTGTGTGCGAGAATATCCGCCCCCTGCACTTTGTCAGCGTCATTATGGGTTCCGGGAAGAGCTACAAGAAGGAGCTGCTGGGCAAACGGGTGAAAGAGGGCGGCTGAGCGGCTGATAGTGCCACTGCCGCGGAGTCCTGTCGGTCCCGTTCTGCGGCCCCTTTTCCAGACACCATCATTCCAATACGGAGGCGAGGCAATGGTTGTGTACCATGTGCGCAATAGCAAACGTTCCTGGGACGGCGAATCCATAGGCATCCTGATTCTCGATGCCGCCTATCCCTGTGTGCCCGGCAATGTCGGCAATGCGTCCACCTTTCCCTTTCCCGTGCGGTACAAAGAGATCAAAGGGGCCTCGATCGAGCGGCTTTTGAACCAGCGCGACCCGTCACTTCTGCAGCCCTTTCTTGACGGAGCCCGGGAGCTGCAGGACGAAGGGGTCAAGGCCATTACGGGTGCCTGCGGATTCATGGCCCTCTTCCAGCGGGAGGTGCGCGAGGCGATGGAGATCCCCGTCTTCCTCTCCAGCCTCCTTCAGATCCCTTTCATCTTTCAGACACTGCAGTCGGGGAGATCAATCGGCGTGATTACGGCGAATGCCCCGGCATTGACAGAGGGGCACTTCCGGGCGGTTGGCGTCGGTGGTGATATCCCTCTTGTCGTGCGGGGCATGGAAGAGAAGAAGGAGTTCACCGGCGCCGTGCTGGAGGAGAAGGGGAGCCTCGACTCGGCGGAGGTAGAGCGGGAGGTTGTGGACGTAGCGCGACGCATGGTGGCAGAGCAGCCCTCAGTGGGGGCCATTCTGCTCGAATGCAGTGATCTCCCGCCCTATGCCTATGCTGTTCAGCAGGCCGTGGGGTTGCCGGTCTTCGACTTTTTTACGATGATCGCACATGTTCACTCGGCGCTGGTGCGCCATAGGTTCGCGGGATTTATGTAGCAACGGAAGCTGTCGGGTGCGCACAGCCGGAGGCCCCCGGTACCGGGGGCCTCCGGCTCGATGCTTGCTTGTTTCGGTTATGCGTAGTGGTCAAACTGTGTTCCGATGCCGTACAGCTGCTGTGTCGCCTCTGCGGCCAAGGGTGATGCAAAACCGTTGCTTCTCTGACGGATGCCCGTTGTTGCATCTGTGGCCGTGCTGCCTTCCGCTCTCTGGGATGAAGAGGCCTTCCATCCCTTTTCGATTTCGTCCCGTCTTCCCTGTTCCCGGGAATGATAGGAGGTATCGGTCGCCTCCGTGCGGATGCGGTACCGCTCCAGGTTTCTGCGGTCCTGGGTATAGATCCATTCCGGCTCGTGCTGCTGCGCCTGAAGGGTGTACATGACATCATCCCCTTTGCGGCCAGATTGATATACCCAACGCTTATATTATACATCGCGGGCTTTCCCTCGGCAATGTCTCCCCTATCTGGAATGCGTTACGTTGTCGTTGTGCCATTCGATAAGCGATCGGATCACCCCCGGAGCCCATGCACTGTCGATACGCTCTTCAAAGGGGTAGGTCCGTATGACGTTGCCCCAGTGATAGGGTGCCCGCGTGGGTGGCAAAGCGCTTCCCCGGTAGAGGACATAGTCGGCGTAGACGGTCCATTCCACATGTCCCGGTTTGAGCTCTTCCGAAGAAAGAAGCTCCTGATTCTCGTTGTATTTGGCGATCTCGCTCGCTCCAGTGGAATTCCCGTAGAAGACAAAGGCGGTATGGTCCTCCTTGATGCAGACGACGGCATGGACGAGTCCGCTGTCTACAAATATGTCGTGGAGCCCCCAGAAGGGAGGATTGTAGACGACGATGCGCTTGTTCCGACTCCATTCGAGTGTCTTCTGTGAGTAGGGCGCCCGTTTGATAATGTCTGTCAGCGTCAACGGAATCCTGTTTTTCCGCCGAAAGAAGAGATTCCACACGGTTTGTCACCTCCCGTGAGCGGGTTATTCCATTTCTCCCGGACCCTTGCCGGTGCGGAACGTCTCTTTGATGATCTCCCTGAATCTGCCGCCGTAGAAATGGGATTCGTACCAGAGAAGCAGAAGGATCCCTCCGGCAAGCGGGATGAGGAAATAAATGATGCGAAAGAGCAGGAGCGTGGAGACGATCTGGTCCACAGAGTAGAAGGGTTTCAGATAGAAAAGGAGAATGGCGTCGAAGGCACCGGCCCCCTGAGGAACATGACTGATGATGGCGCTCACCTGGGCGATGACGAACACCGAGAGATAGGGGACAAAGCCCAGGGAGGACTCCGGGAGAAGCGTGTAGATCACCAGGCCCAGAAATGTCCAGTCCGCAGTGGAGATGAGAATCTGCGTTGCGGCGATGGTGGGAGTGGCGAAAGGGGCCATCAACTTGTGGTCCTGCAGAGCCAGGTATTCCTTTGACAGCACCAGAATCACAAAGGCGACAAACAACGCTGTGGCGCCAAGCCCCACGTAATAGGCCGCGATGGAGGTGTCCCAGAAGGGGAAGACCAGTTTCTGTTCCGGCGAGACAAAGAGGTAGAGGAGCATCGCCAGGGTGATCAGGCCGAGCCAGTAGATCCAGGCGAAAAGCAGTATGTAGTTGCCGATGGTTTTGGGGGAGAGGCCGAGCCGGGAGAGAAAGCGAAAGCGGACAAGCCCTCCAGCCAGGGCCCCGAGGCCGAGATTGTTGTTGAGGATGAAAGAGATCAGCGACACTACAGAGATGTGCCATCGTGGAACACGAAGACGCAGCTGATGGGCTGTCAGGAGATCGTAACCGATCACCAGCAGATAATTGAGTGCCGTTACACCCAGAGCGGCGATCATGACGATCGGCGGCGTCTTGCGCAGCGATTCCGCGATGCCGGCTGCGGTGATCTCCGGGACGAGCTGGAGGATGTAGCGGATGGAAAAAAAGAGGATCAGCGCGGCGATGGAGCCGTTTGCGATCTTGATAAGCCTCTCTTTATTCATGAAAATAGCCTCATCGATACCCCCGGACAGGGGTCAGAGCGGGTCGACGCTTCCCGCTTCGTCCTGCAGCAGGCTGTCGGCGATATCACCGGCTGCGTTGGGAAAGGAGATCTCCTTTGCGGCGGCCGTCATCTCGCGGAGCCTTTTGGGGTTGTGGTAGAGAAGAGAAATCTTGCGCATGATATCCTCTTCCGACCGCGCAAGCACGCCGGCCCCCTTCTGTTCGATGTACTGGGCGTTGTAGGTTTCCTGATAGGGGATCGGCTTGAACATGAGCATCGGCGTATGCATGGCAAGGGCCTCGCTGACGGTGAGCCCCCCAGGTTTGGTGATCATCAAGGTGCTGACACCCATCAATTCGTGGAGGTTGTGGATGAATCCGAATTTGCGGAGTTCCACATTTTTTGTCGAGTGGTAGCGTTCGAGTTTCTCCAGAACGTCCCGGTTTCTCCCGGCCACCAGCAGGAGGTTCATCTGCATCCCCGCCCCCAGCAGTTCTTCCAGCAGCATAATGGTGAGGCTGTCGGTCATGGCGCTTGCGATCAGCAACAGGGTAAACCTCCTGGGGTCCAGTCCGTGCTCTTTGATGATGGATTCCCTGTTGATCGGCTGGGAGAATCGATCGGATATGGGGATCCCCGTGAGCCGTATCTTGCGTTGGGGGACACCGTTTCGGACAAGACTGTCGCGGACCGCTTCGCTCCCTACGTAATAGCGGTCGATGCCTTCATTGACCCACATCCTGTGCAGGCTGTAGTCGGTTACGACGGCGTAGATGCTGCCTTTCAGCGTGTTTTCGGCTCTCAGTCTGGTGAGCACCTGGGCCGGGAAAAAGTGGGTGCAGACCATGGGGCTGTCTCTGTTATCATTGATGTACTGTTCGAAGCCCTCCACGTTTCGGGTGCTGAAAAAGTTCAGAAGCTGTACGAAATTGCTTGACTCGCCTTTTTGGTCCGTGAGTTTGTAGATGCCCTTTAAGGCGAGATGGCCGTGCTCGCTGAAGAAATCGTAGGCGTTGCTGAAGGTCCAGTTGAAGAGTTTGTTGGAAAATGCCAGGATATCGAGGACCACATTCGCCCGATAGCGTTTGTCGAGAGCCTCCCGCAGCGCACGTGCAGCGGTTTTATGCCCGTGGCCGGCTGTGACGTAGAGAAGCTGGACGGGTCGTTTCACTGATGGAGCACCCCTTTCGGCTTGCAGCTGCTGTATTGTAGTGCGGCCTGGCCGTTCTCGGAAGCATGCGGGAATATGGAACCAGCGCCGACGAGATTCTCCGATATTTGTTCGAAATCATATTGTACCAGAAAGAGTTCCGTGAAACAGAGGCCTTCTTTCCGGTGGAAGGAGGTTTCGCTGTTTCGGGAGGCCATGGTTGCTGTACAATATGCATTTGGTGGACGCCTCTCCTGACAGGTGTTCCAAAAATCAAGACGGAAAGGGAACGAGAACGGGATGGACGAAAGCGGCCACACCTCCTATAGATTGCAGCTCCGCACGCTGCGCCGCTCGGATTACGATGACATCAAGGAGATCATGCGCCATGTGTATCCTTCTACAATGGGCGGGGAGTGGGACTTCGAGGAGTTTTCCGCTCAGATCACCCGTTTCCCCGAGGGGCAGATCTGCATCGAGGACGACGGCAAGGTGGTTGCGGCGGCGTTGAGCCTGATCATCGACTACGGCAAATTCGGCGATGCCCATACCTACGACCAGGTTGTCGGGGAGGGGTATATCGAAAACCACGATCCCGAGGGCGACTATCTCTACGGGATCGATGTCTTTGTCCACCCCGACTACCGCGGCCTGCGTCTCGGGCGCCGGCTCTACGATGCCCGGAAGGAACTCTGCGAGAACGCCAATCTCAAGGGGATCCTGATCGGCGGCCGCATACCGAACTACCAGGACAATGCGGGCGAGGTGTCGCCGCACGACTACATCCAGATGGTGCAGGCCCGGGAGCTCCACGATCCCGTGCTGACCTTCCAGCTGAGCAACGGGTTCCACTTCCGGAAGGTGATCCGCGGGTACTGGCCTGAGGACCGTCACTCCATGGGGTACGGGGTGCTTCTGGAGTGGAACAACATCTACTACGAGGAGACGGGACGACGGATTTCCCAGATGCGGAGCTACATCCGATTCGGAGCGGTGCAGTGGCAGATGCGGCTCTTCCGCTCTCTCGACGACATGATGCAACAGGTCGAGTTCTTTGTCGACACGCTGGCGGATTACAACGCCGATATCATCCTCTTCCCGGAGCTTTTCAACGCGCCTCTGATGTGGAAGTTCAACCAGGAGGATCCCGCCGAGGCGATGCGTTCCCTGGCCGAATATACCGACGAGATACGGCAGCGGTTCCTCGAGATGGCCGTGGAGTATAATGTCAATATCGTGGCCGGGAGCATGCCGGAGTACCACGAAAGCAAGCTGTTCAATGTCTCTTTCCTGTGCAGAAGGGACGGAACCTGGGACAAGCAGTACAAACTGCACATTACCCCCGATGAATCGCGGTTCTGGGGGCTGCAGGGCGGTTTCGGGCTCCGGGAGTTCGAGACGGATGTGGGAACCGTGGGGATCCTGGTCTGTTACGATGTGGAATTCCCAGAGCTGGCCCGCTATCTGGCCGATAGAGGAATCAATATACTGCTGGTACCCTTCTGGACGGATACGAAAAACGGCTATCTGCGGGTGCGGCGCTGTGCCCAGGCTCGGGCCATCGAGAACGAATGCTATGTGGCGATATCGGGGAGTGTGGGAAACATCCCCAAGGTGGAAAATATGGATATCCAGTACTCCCAGGCAGCGGTCTTCACGCCCGCCGATTTCGCCTTTCCCCACGATGCCATCGCCGCCGAGGCGAATCCGAACACCGAGATGGTCCTGGTGGCCGATCTCGATGTGGAGCTGCTCAAAGAGTTGCGGCAGCAGGGGAGTGTGCGGAACCTCCGGAGCAGACGGCGGGATCTCTACCGGCTTGACTGGTTGGGGAAGAGGAATTCCACAGAGGAGGTGTGATATCTCTTGCGCAGACGCAGAGGTATGTTTTCGGGGAATCGCGGCGGAGGAGGCCTTGCGCGGGTTCTCCTTCTGGGTATTGTGATCGGTGGGCTTGTCATCGGCGGATTTTTCGCCTTCGGGATGTTCGGGGCCGACGCAACGGACGGTGCCGCTGTCTCACAGCGTCAGTCCGCTGAAGGGCCCGACGAGAAGGGGAATGCCGTGCAGCAGCCGGAGGACCCCGCTCGTCGGTACACGATCCGTCTCGGCGAAGGCGCCAGTCTGGATGTGGGTTCACAGGAGTTCTGGGTTCTGATCGACAAGAGCGCTGCGAAACTCTACGCACTCAAGGGAAAGGAGCCCCAGGACAGCTATCCCGTGGCCCTGGGGGAGCGTTCCGGAGACAAGCGGCGCGTCGGCGATATGCGCACGCCGGAAGGGGTCTTCAGCGTGCAGCAGATCCAGGACTCCAGCTACTGGAAGCACGACTTCGGCGACGGCAAGGGGCCCATCGAGGGTGCCTACGGTCCCTGGTTCATCCGGCTGGAAACAGGCTGGAAGGGCATCGGCATCCATGGGACCCATGACCCGTCAACGATCGGGAAGCGCGTCACCGAGGGGTGCATCAGACTGCACAACCGAAACATCGAGGTGCTCAAAGAGCAGGTGGGGATTGGCACCACCGTGGTCATCCAGAGGTAGACGGTATTGTTACACAGGCGTTACGCTCGTGACATGGCTGTGTTACACGCCTTCGGTACACTCTCCGTGAAAACGGTCGGGCCGGATCGGTCCACTGAAAACATGAAGGAGGAGATGTGTCTATGAAGCGTTTTGCTGTTGTTCTGCTTTCTGCACTGCTGGGTCTTTCGTTGCTTGCCGGGGCTGCCTTTGCCGGTGAGATCACCATCAAGGGTTCCACCACCGTGCTTCCCATCGCCCAGGCCTGTGCCGAGAAGTTCATGGCGGAGAATCCCGATGTCTCCATCACCGTTTCCGGCGGCGGCAGCGGAAACGGAATCAAGGCTCTGATCGACGGCACCACCGATATCGCCGATGCCTCCCGCCCCATCAAGGACAGGGAAATCAAGATGGCCGAGGAGAAGGGCATCGAGCCGATGGACCACAAGGTTGCCATCGACGCCGTGATCCCCGTGGTCCACCCTTCCAACCCCGTGGACAACCTGACCCTGGACCAGCTGATGAAGATCTACACCGGCAAGATCAAGAACTGGAGCGAGGTGGGTGGCGAGGACAAGCACATCGCCGTGGTGACCCGCGACACCAGCTCCGGCACCTTCGAGACCTGGGAGAAGAAGGTTCTCGAGGGCAAGAGGGTTCTTCCCCGCTCCATCGTTGTGGCCTCCGCCGGCGCCATGAACCAGACCGTGGCCAATAACCCCCTGGCCATCGGCTACAATGGGATCGGCTACATCGAAGACAACGAGGATATCGAGACGCTCAGTATCAACGGTATTCCCGCCAACACAGAGACGGCTCTGAGCGGCGAATTCCCGGTGGTCCGCTTCCTCCACATGTACACCGACGGCGAGCCCGCCGGCGATACCAAGGCCTTCATTGACTTTATCTTCAGCGCCGAGGGCCAGAAGCAGGTGAAGCAGGCCGGGTTCCTTCCCGTGAAATAGGGAAACGGCATTTGATCGGTTGATGGACAACCACCCCCCCCTCCACTGCGGCAGGGGGGTTTTCACTGTGAGGGGGATTGAGATGCCACAGGCTGGTACGTTAAAGGGAGACAGGCTCCCGAAGGCGGTAATCGCCGTCCTGGCTTCAACCGGCATGGCAATAATGCTTTTTATCATCGCCTTTCTGCTCCGCGAGGGGGTACCGATACTGCAAGAGGCGACCTTGGGGGAGATTCTCACCGGGGTGTACTGGTACCCCACCTCCGACGAGCCGGATTTCGGCATGCTGCCGCTCATTCTCGGTTCGATCTCCGTGACGCTTCTCTCCTCGCTGCTCGCTATTCCCATCAGTATCTGTCTGGCGATCTTCCTCTCCGAGATCTGCCCCAGGGGAGTAGGCGAGCTCTTCAAGCCGGTGCTGGAGATCTTGAGTTTTTTCCCTTCCGTTGTCCTTGGTTTCCTCGGCATGATGTTGATCGCTCCGTGGCTGCAGCAGACCTTCCAGCTCTTTTCCGGCCTGAATATGTTCAACGCCTCTGTGCTGATGGGGATCATGATTGTCCCCATTATCTCCTCGCTGACGGAGGACAGCCTCTCGGCGATTCCCAAGACCCTCCGTGATGCCTCCTACGCCCTGGGGGCCACCAGGATGGAAACGGTCCTCAAGGTGGTTGTGCCCGCCGCACTGCCGGGCATCCTGCAGGCCTGTCTTCTCGGGATCATGCGGGCCATCGGCGAGACGATGGTCGTCCTCATGGCCGCCGGCGGAGCCGCCGTGATTCCACGTTCCATCATGGATCCCGTCCGCCCGCTGACCTCGACCATCGCCGCCGAGATGGGGGAGACGCCGGTGGGATCAGTGCACTACAATGCGCTCTTTTTCATCGGCGTGTTGCTTCTGGTGATGACGCTGTTGATCAATCTGCTGGCGCAGTGGATCGAACAGAGGGGAAAGAGGTGGCGCTGATGGCACGGGTAACGATGCGCAAGCATATCGACGGTGTTTTCACGTGCATGATGTGGATGATGATGTTTGGTCTTATCTCTTTGCTTGGGGGCCTGATGCTGTTTCTGATCGTCAAGGGAGCCCCTGTGATCAGCTGGGAGTTCCTGAGTCAGCCGCCGCGGGACCAGATGACAAAGGGTGGGGTGTTGACGCCACTTGTTGGTTCCGTACAGCTGGTGCTGGTCTCCATGGCCTTCGCCTTCCCTCTGGGTGTGGCCACAGCGGTCTATCTGGTGGAGTACTCCAGAGACGACTGGTTCACACGGTTCCTGCGCCTGGCGATCCGCAGTCTTGCCGGCGTGCCTTCCGTGGTGTTCGGCCTCTTCGGTCTCTCCTTTTTCGCCGTCTTTCTGCATTTCGGCTCATGCCTGCTTTCGGCAGGGTTGACGCTTGGCTGTCTGGTGCTGCCCGTTATTGTGGGGGCCACCGAATCGGCGCTCAAGAGCGTTCCCAAGAGCTATCGCGACGCCTCCTTCGCCATAGGCGCCACGCGCTGGCAGACCATCTACAAGGTGGTTCTTCCCGCAGCATTCCCTTCCATCATTACGGGAGGGATCCTCAGCGTTGGCCGTGTCGCCGGCGAGACGGCGCCGATCATCTTTACGGGTGCGGCCTTCTTTGCTCCGGAGATCGCCAGAGGGCTCTTTCAGGAGGTCATGGCGCTTCCGTACCACGTCTACGTTCTCGCTACCGCGGGAACGCATATCAAAGAGACCATGCCGATCCAGTACGGCACGGTGCTTGTGCTCCTGATGTTGGTGCTCGGCACGACCATGATCGGGATTCTGTGGCGTGCACGGCTCCGGATACAGCGACAGAGACAGACGCAATAGATGAGCCCGGTGGAGGGGTGGAACATGCCAATGAATTCCAGTGAAGACACAAAGATTATCTCCAGAAACCTCAATCTCTACTACGGAGATTTCAAGGCACTGAGTGATATCAATATGGGGGTTCCGGCCAAGGCGGTGACGGCGCTGATCGGACCTTCCGGTTGCGGAAAGAGCACCTATATTCGCTGTCTCGACAGGATGAACGACTTTATCCCCTCCTGTACCATCGAAGGAGAGGTGCTGCTGGATGGGGTGGATATCTACGGTCCTGCCATGGACGTTATCAAGCTGCGAAGGCGGGTGGGAATGGTTTTTCAGGCTCCCAATCCCTTCCCCAGTTCCATCTGGGAGAATATCGCCTATGGCCCCAAACTGCACGGCATCAAGAATCGGGAGAAACTCAACGAGATTGTGGAACAGAGCCTGAAAGGAGCAGCACTCTGGCAGGAGGTCTCTGATAAGCTCCATACCCCGGCGCTTGCGCTCTCCGGCGGGCAGCAGCAGCGGCTCTGCATCGCCCGGGCGATTGCGGTGGAGCCGGAGGTGATCCTCATGGACGAGCCCACCTCCGCGCTTGATCCCCTCGCCACTGGACGGATCGAGGAGCTCGTCAGAGAGCTCAAAGAAGAGTATACTGTTGTGATCGTAACACACAACATGCAGCAGGCGGCCCGTATCTCCGACATTACCTGTTTCTTTCTGATGGGGGAACTCATCGAAACAGGTCCGACCCAGCAGATGTTTACCTCGCCAACCGATCAGAGAACAGAGGACTACATCACGGGACGGTTCGGCTAGACATGAACAGTATTCCAGCTTTTGCCCAGAGGGGGGAAGGGTAATGCAGCCGATCAATACACGCAAAGCCTTCGACGAGAGCCTGAAACAGCTCGAATCGGATCTGTTGCAACTCGGCAACATGGCGGAGGATGCCTTCAGCAAGGCGATCTGGGCGCTCACCAAGCAGGATGTGCAGGTGGCCCAGGAGGTGATCGATGGGGACGATGTGCTGGATGACATGAATACCCGGATCGACAACGAATGTCTCCAGATCATTGCCCGGTACCAGCCTGTAGCACTGGATCTGCGGCGGGTTTCCGCAGCCATGCATATGGCGGTGGACCTGGAACGGATCGGCGATCTGGCGGTGAATATCAGCAAATCGGCGAAGCGTCTCTCCGGGACGACCTATATCAAGCGGCTGCTCGATATCCCCAGGATGTCGGACCATCTCAGGGATATGATCGATCTGGCGTTGACCGCCTATGTTGAGCGGGACAGCGACAAAGCGCAGCGGGTCTGCCAGATGGACGATATCATCGACGATCTGCACGAGCAGATCTTCCGGGAGCTCGTGGTGATCATGATGGAAAAGCCCAAGACCATCGAACAGGCCACGGAGCTGCTCTTTGTAAGCCGCACCATTGAGCGGGCCGGGGACCACGCCACAAACCTGGCGGAGCACACCCTGTACCTCACCACCGGCACAATGAAGCGTGCCTCGGACATACGACGTCCCAAACCGGAGTCCGAGCAACAGAAAGAGGGGTAGGTGTTCGTGCCAGGCCAACGCATCCTTCTGGTAGAGGATGAGGAGGCCCTCGGGGACCTGGTGGCTGAAGGGTTGAAACGACACGGTTTTCTTGTGGAACGGGCCGCGGATGGGGATGCCGCGCTTGACATCGTGGAACTCTCGCCGCCTGATCTGGTGGTCCTCGATCTTATGCTTCCTCAGATGGACGGGTGGGAGGTCTGCAGGCGGATACGGCAGCAGCCCGATACGAAGGATCTCCCTATTATTATTCTGACTGCCCGGCGAGAAGAACGAGATGTCATTGCCGGTCTCGAACTCGGCGCCGATGACTATCTGAAAAAACCCTTTTCCATGGCGGAGTTGGCTGCGCGTTCAAAGGCTCTGCTACGCAGGATGGAACGGAAGCCCCAGGAGAGCGAGCCGGTTCTCTCGGAGGGGCCGCTTTCCTTCGACAGAAATGCGCGGATGTTTCAGAAAAGCGGTGACTACATCGAGCTGAGCCCCACGGAGTACGCGCTGCTGGAACTGCTGATGCGCAGGAGAGGGCAGGTGGTCCCCCGGGAGGATCTCCTGATGAATATCTGGGGCTACTACGGCGGGGATACCAGAACGGTGGATGTCCATGTTTCCCGCCTCCGGAAGAAGGTGGAGCCCGACCCGGAGCATCCCGGTCTGATCCACACTGTCCGCGGACGCGGATACAGATTGAAGTGGGAACAGCCTGATGAACCGGATCAGAACTAGGATCATAGCGGCTATCCTGTTCAGTCTCGCCGTGGCGGGAGCGTTTTTCTGGGGTCTTGTGCCCGGGCTGATCCCTGAGGCTATCGGAACCGTGGAAGCGGAGCGCTGCAGACGGCAGCTCCATGCGCTTTCGGAGGAGATACAGGGGAAGACGGAGACGCGGCAGAAACGGATTCTCCAACGGCATGCCGAGATCTGGCAGGCCGTTTTTCTTCTCCGGAACGACGGGGACACCCGTACCATGACTGTCGCGCCACAAGAGATGGATGCCGGGGTCCGGGTCGACCTCGGCCGTCGGATCGTGGAGAGGCTGGCGGACGACCAGCGTGGTGTCTTCGTGCGTCAAGGCTGGATCCTTCTCGGCACGTTCGAGAGTGCTTCCGAGCCGGCGCCCGTTCAACTGGGAGTGGCTTGGTTGCTTCCGGGGGGAGGGGCGATCCCCGGGGCGCTGGGACGGAACCTCTTTGTTGCCCTCCTCGCGGCCGCCGGCGCGGCGGTGCTCTTCGGCGAGATCGCGGCGAGGCGGATCACGAAGCCCATCAATGCCCTCGCCAGGGCGGCTTCCCAGGGCCGTGCCGTGGCTCTTTCGCCGGGTACGGCGCTTCCTGATGCGGAAATCAGGGAACTGGAGACGGCGCTCCGGGGAATGGCGGAGCGCTACGAGGATACGATGCGCGAGCTGGAGGAAGAGCGGGCCTACCTGGAGCATATCCTTGCCTCCCTTCCTGTGGGTGTGCTGGTTGTGGGAAAGGACGACACGGTGCTCTATTCCAATCCGCCGCTGGCGCAGCTTCTGCGGATGGAGCCGAAAAAGGGATATCCCTTTCAAGGGGTGTTGCGTGTTCCGGACCTGGTCAACCTCCTGGAGGAAGCGACGCAGGGCAACGAAGGGATGCAGAGCGTTACCCTCAGGGAGGAGGCGCTGCGTCATATCGTCGCCCGGGCGGTCCCTGTGCGGGGAGGAGCCGTGGCGGTGTTTCAGGATATGACGGAGCGCCACCTTTTGGAGGAGTCGAGGAAGAATTTTGTCGCCGATGCGGGACACGAGTTGCAGACGCCCCTGGCGATCATCCGTGCGGCTGCGGAGCTGCTTATTGACGATGTCGAGCTTCCCGGCGACAGGAAGCGCTTTATCACCCGTATTCTGGAACAGCAGGAGCGCATGAGCGAGCTTGTGGATGATCTGCTCTTCCTTTCACGGGTCGAATCGGGGAAGGCGCTCCCTCTCAACCTTGGAGAGCAGATCGATCTTGTGGAGATCTGCACTGTCGCCCAGGGCGAGGTCGCCCTCCATCCCCTGGCGGGCAACATCCTCTGGGAGATGGAGCTGCCCGATGCGGCCCACCTCTATGGGTGGCGCGAGGGACTGTTGCGCTGTGTCACCAACCTTCTTGACAATGCAGTCAAGTATACCCACGAGCGCTACGGAGCAGACCAGGGCGGAAGGGTCCGCATTGTATTGCGTGCACGACCGGAAAACTGGGAGCTGCAGGTCTCGGACAACGGAACCGGTATCCCCAAAACCCAGCAGGAAAACATCTTTGAACGCTTCCGGCGGGGAGAGCCTGCAAGGGTCAAGGACAGCCGCACCAAAGGCGGCTACGGTCTGGGGCTTTCCATTGTCAAGCGCGTTTCCGAGCTCCACGGTGGGAGTATTGCTCTGGAAAGCTCCGATGCGGGCACAAGCTTTCTTCTCAGGTTCCCGAAGACGCTCTCTTCCAAAAACAACCGATAGAGAAAGGCGAAAGAATGTCATTATCCCCACACCGGCTGACGATGGTATGAATGGAACACGTCGGGCAAAAGGTGGTTTCCCGGAACGTTTCCTAGCAGCGGCGAATCGTGGCTTCTTGTAACTATTCTTGTTTCACTCGATCCCTTCCTCCCAAGAGGCGTGATCGTTTTGGCCCGTCGGCGAATAAATCTTCGCTCACTGCCTCCAAGGTTGACTATCGCTTCTTGAGTGTTAAGTTGCTCCAATCTGAAGGAAAGACAGATGGCCCCTTTACATTTCTCAGATTGGCATTACAATTGGCCTGTAAAACCAATGCTAGGTGGAGGGAAAATCTATGGCCAAAAAGCAGGAAAAGCAGCCCAGTCAGATTCGTGATTTGCGGAAAGCCCTCGGTTTGAATCAGGGAGAATTGGCGAAACTGCTAGGAGTATCGATAATTACCATAGGTAAGTGGGAGAAGGGTGGCGGGCAGGTCTCCCGCGGGAGCGGCCCGGCTGTCCTCAAGGCACTGCGGGGGATTCTCAAACAGGCCTCAAGGCCGGATAGTTTTATTGACCTTGGGAGGTTGCGCAAATACCTGAAGGTTGCGGCGAAAAAGGATCTCTTGCGGTACTATACGCAATTCTCCGACGAGCTTGACGGTGAGTATCTGGAAAGCATCAATTCCGGATTGCTTGTCGGAGTGCTGATGGGAATGCTCTATGACCTGCAGCTGGAAAAAGAGGGGAAGATCGCGCCGGGAAAGGTGATGGTCGAAGGGGAACAGACCGAGGAGACACGTTTCGAGACGATGTCCACGGAGGATCTGTTGAATCAGCTAACCATGTAGTTTCCTGTTAGGCAGACGTACAGCGAGGGCCGGTACGAGGTCCGTACCGGCCCTCGCTGTACGTGCATCGGTTGCCGGCACCGAAGGGTATCCGCGAAGCGGTGCGATGGTACAATCGGGGTAGTATGGCTGTGGGGGCGATTGCGTGGGACGGGAACAGATTATCTGGTTTCTTTCAAAGGATCTCCTGCCATGGGAGACAGTGGTGATACAGGGGTACATGGAGAATTGGCCGGAGGGTTCCCCTCCGCTTTGTATTGCAGCCGGTGAGACCAACGGGGCTGCCTTGCAGGGTGTCAAATGGGCGGGACTCGGCGGCTGGGAACGCTGGCTGTGGATAGCCGCCAGGGGGAAGCTGTGGCATGTTTGGGGACGGAAGCCAAGCTGGGTACGGGCTCTTTCTTTCCGTACCAGGGTGCTCCATACGCCCCTTGGGCGCCCCGAGACGCCGGGAGGGTTGACGCTTCCCCACGTTTCCGGGAGCGGCTCCCAGGCGGGAATCACTGTTGGCTTCGACAAAGAGATGCTCTGGAATATGCAGACAGAGATCCCGGAGCATGAAGATGAGAATCCGGGGGTTTTCGTGCTCTTCCCGTCGTTGCGGCGCTTGGCTGGAGGGGTGCGGGAAGCGCTTGCCCAGGTTGATGAGCAGAGACTCTACTGGATCCCTCTTGGCGCGGTGCCCAGGCACGGCAAGACCGTGTTGCCTCTGGATATGAGGATCTTCGCCTACCTTCGGGAAAAGGGGGGAGTGCTGGTTGTTCCCACCCAGCCGGGAATTTCCGATACCCTGCTGGCGGCACTCGCCGCGTTGCTTGCTGTTCCGACGGTATGCCCCTCCTCCCGGATCCTTGATGAAACATTGGGCCCGGCGGGGTATGTCCATGTTGCCGAGCAGAGTGTCCCGGCCTGGAGCAAGGCGATTGCCTGTGGAAGACGCGAGGGAGGACGCGCGGCAGCCGCCCAGGCCCGTCGAAGGCTGGGAGAATACAATAGAGCAGGCGAGACGGCTCAGGCGTTGAAAGCGTTCTACACGACTGTCGCCGGAGGGATTCGGCCGTGACGCTGGCTTCAGGGGTGTTGCGTCTCGTCGCTCGGGGGATGCAGCCGGGTATGAGAGAGATCCTGTTCCGCAGGGGGATAGGTTTTGTGCTCCGGTGGGTGTGGCGTCCCAGACATCGTGTCATGAGACACAACCTCGGACTGGCCTTTCCCAAGCGCAGCGTCCCGGAACGGCGGCGAATCCAGGCGGATGTGTATCGCCATTTGGCCGAAACGCTCACCGAGATCCTTTTGGTTGTCAAGGAGCCGCGGCGTGCTCTTCAGTGGATGACCTCGGTGGAGGGTGAATCCTATCTTGCCGACGCACTCCGGAGCGGGAGAGGTGTGCTGATTGTTACCGGACATGTGGGGAATTGGGAGTTGCTTGCCGCCTGGCTGGCGCAGAGGGGCTATCCGCTCCACGCTATCGTCCGCAGACAGAACGACCCGGAGCTGGAATCGGTGGTGGAATCACTCCGAAGGGGTGTGGGGTTGCGTACCCTTTCCAAGAAAGAGCATCTCAAGCGTGTTGTGGCGTTGTTGCGGCGGGGAGCCTTTGTCGGGATACTGGCCGACCAGCATGCCGGGGAACGAGGCGTACCCCTCCCACTCTTTGGGGTACAAACCCCGACGGCAGTGGGACCGGCGGCTTTGGCGAAGGTTGCCGATGTCCCGGTCATTCCGGTTTTTTCGGCACGCACTGGACCAAAGCAGCATTGCGTCAAGATTGGTCCCCCGCTTCACGTTGATGGTGGTTTGAACAAGGAAGAGATCTACCGAAGGGTGATGGGTGAGTACAATCATCTGCTGGAAGCGTGGATCAGTGGGTACCCGGAGCAGTGGCTCTGGCTCCACAGGCGCTGGCGCAGGGAAGGCCGGGCTGTCAATGTGGACGAAGGAGCGGAGCGGAGATGAGTCTTCTCTCGGGTTCCATGAAGCTGGTGGAATGCCTCGTGCAGCCTGGCCGGCGTGCGCGAATGACGGCTGCAGCCCTTGCGTTCCTCAGTTGCCGGATGCGGTACTGGGAGGATGTGGCTCTGCGGAATATGTGCATTGTCTTTCCCGAGAGCAGGCTGGAATGGCGGAAAGCCACATTGCAGAAGATGTATCGCTCGCTGGGATATATGGCTGTGGAGAATGCGTTACTGGCGAAGCAGCCTGCACTTGCGCAGGAGTGGGTTCAGGAAGTGCATGGAATCGATCGCCTCTACAGCGTACAGCGTGAGGGAAAAGGGGCGGTCCTGCTGGGCGGACACTTGGGAAACTGGGAGCTTGCCGCGGCCTTCCTGGTGCAGCGGGGGTTTCTGGTGTCTGCGGTGATGCGGAAGCAGCGTGATTCCAAGGTAAACGATATCCTTCACCGCTATCGCAGTCGGGCGGGAATGGGGGTGATCCCCCAGGAAGGAGTAATGCGGAAGGCCTTGCGGTGTCTGCGGGAGGGGCGATTCCTGGCACTTGTCGCCGATCAGCGGGCACGAAAAGCCCCCTACCAGGTTCCTTTCTGCGGCAGACCCGCTTCTACCCCAGCAGGTCCGGTCATCTTTGCCGTACGGGCTAATGTCCCTTTGATTCCTGTGATTTCCTATCGAAATGACCTCTTCCGTCATGAACTGCATATCGGTGAACCGTTGTGTCTCCAGCACGTTTCCTGTGCAGGGGAAGCTCTGTACAGAAATCTTCTGACCATGAACCGCTGTCTGGAATACTATATCCGACAACGGCCAGAGCAGTGGCTCTGGCCGTATCGCCGCTGGCCTCAGACTTTGCGGTCCGAGACGAGCTCTCCTCCGATGGCGTAGTTGTCCCGTTTCATCTCTTCAATGATGATGCGGACCTGCTCCCGTTTGACCGATAATGTAGAACAGATGGCTTGGGTCGTGTCCTCTACCAACGCGCGTTTCTGTTCATCCGTTCGGCCCTCAAGCATGTGCACTGTTACAATAGGCATAGGGATCACTCCTTTCATGGTGGAATCCTATGGGTCGCGAGAGGTAAAAACCACGATCTCATGGTACCACAGAGGAATCGTTTCAAAGATTGCGTGATTCCCCTGAGCGGTCGACTCTTGATCTGCGATACAATATCGGTAACTGAGGGCTTGTAGAGTTGTGCCCCTTGGGGTAGAGTTTCATTAGGGTAGTATATCGCCCGAAACGAAGCTGTCCAGTTGGGAAGTTGTTCCCATGTGACGGTAAGGGAGGTGGAGGAGATGCTCTTTGAATTGCTTTCGACAGGCGAAATGGTTGCGCTGCCGAATGAACCGATGCCCGGAGGGCTTCCGGAAGGTGTGGATCCGCGCGTTGTTCTCCTCGCTCCCTATAACAGAGCATTGGTCGGAACAGATGTGCTGGGCTGTTACGAACGTTGGCTCTGGGGGAAGCTTGGTTCTAGTGAGTGGGAAGAGGTCGCCCTGTACGATGATCTCTCAAAAGCGGTGGAGGTTTCGCTCTTTGGCAAGGTGACCATGAAAGAACACCTGGTTACCAGATTGCGGCACGAGCTCCTGGCGACGCTCTCGCCACCGGGAGAACACGATGTAACCGCGCTCATCCTTAGAGAGACGTTGAAGGAAGAGGAGAATTCCGTTCTGGCAACCCTCTGCCAGGATGAGGAGAGCCTGCAGGAGCTTGTGCAGGAAGACGAAATGCTGAGGACCGCGTACTGGGGTTTCCGTGTTGCGTTGCTCTGGGGCGGTCAGGATATGCTGAAACGTGTCAAAACCTGGCTGCGCCTTGCTCGGACTTCCTTTGACAGCGCCCTGCACCGGCCCCGGCTGTGGGTCTTCCTGACGGGGGAACCCGACGAGGCTTCCCTGAATGACTTGCTTTCAATCGGGTTTCGGGTGGAACCGCTGAAGGCACTGGACAGCGAGGACGCCAACCCTGCCGTACTCAAAGGGCCGGGAGGGTACATCATCCAGCTGTGGTATGAAGGAATGTCCCGCAAGGAAAACGACCGTCCCGCCGTGCCTGTACGGGTGTGGCTCTATCTGACATCGGAACTCTGGAATGATCTGCGCGGGAAGCGGGGCCTCTCGATACGTGAAATGGTGTTTGCGGCATGGGGGTATCTGGAGGCTCTTGACGCGGCGGCCCGCATGTCCCGGTATGGGCCCCATCCGCTGACCACTTCAAATAGGTGATCCTTCCATAGCGGCGAGGAGATCCAGCCGACAGGGCTGGGCCTCCTCTTTCGGTATGCTGCTGCGGGCAAGGCTTTTGTGAAGCGGCCATGGGTGGTAAACTGAAACTGTTCTTGACCTTTGGAGAAGTCGTGTCTTTCGGCAGCCCACGGTATTCTTGTGCAAAGGGGGTAAGGGCATTGCTTAATGTGGCAGAACTGTTTGAAGTCGGGACAACCTCGGAGCTGTACAAAACGGTTGAGATTGATGACGCGGTAGGTGATTTTTCCCCGGACCTGGAGCAATTTCTTTCGACTTCCGCCTGTGTGCGCGCTTCGGTTCTGGCGGCGATGAAGAGTACAGAGGATAAGCTTCCGGAAGGATATATTACCGTGGGCAGGGTTTTTGAACTGGAGCATCTTGAACCCACTCTGCTTGGAACGTCGCTGGTCTTCCGGGCGACACTCAAGTCGATAAACGGTAATAAACTCTTCTTTGAGATCGTCGCGGAAGACGGGCTTTCCGCTGTTTTTACAGCCCGCCACGAGCGTGCGGTTGTGAACAAGTACCGCTTGATGGACAGGGCGACGGAGCGTACTGAGAGGATCAAGGCGGAAAGCTGAGAAACCGCATAGAGGAAGAGCAGGCCCCGGTGATGTGGCCTGCTCTTCCTCTTATTCTGAAAAGGCCCAGGGGGTAGAGAACGATGAAGATCAGAGGGAAGCTCCTCACTGCGTTTCTGATTGTTGCCGGTATATGCGGTGCCGTGGGTTGGACGGGCTTGAATGGAATCCAGAGTGTCAACGATTCTCTGAAAGAGATAGGGCGGGTGCATCTTCCTGCGGTTGAGTATGCCATGATCAGTGCACAGGATGTCTCATCCGTAAAGGCGGCGCAAGGGGTCCTGCTGGATGTCAGCACAGGTAGAGAAGAGCGGGAGCGCCAGCTGGGGCATATCAAGAAGATGTTGCCCGAAATCGAGGATTATCTGGAAAGGTACCGCGGATTGCCCAGGACGGATATCGAAGATGAAGCAATCCTGGCCGACCTGGACAGCGCCCTGGCGGATTGGAAAAGTGGGGTGCTGGAGTTTGTCCAAAAGGCGGAGGAGTTCAATGAGCACGATATCCTGGATCCTGTGCGCTTCCGGGGAACCCTCAACGAGATTCTCAAGAGCCATTATCTATGGGTGTTGCAGCTGAACCAAACCGTCAACAGAGAGATACCGTTCAAAGGGGAGCTTGACCCGACCCAATGCGCCCTCGGGAAATGGATACAGACCTTCAAAAGCACCAACGACAGGGTGAACGAACTGATCGAAGCGATACATCCCTATCACAAAGCACTGCACAACAGTGCGCAAAAGATCAATGAGGCCCTTGCCGAAAGCGATCGTTCCGGTTCCCAGAGCCACGAAGAGATGCAGCGTATCCTTGAGGAGGAGACCTATCCGGCTCTGGAAGAGGTGCGTGCCATCCTGGGCGAGATGGAAGAGACCGCCAACCACCTTTATGCTGAGTACCTTTCCATCCAGCAGGCCAACGCCGGGAATAGCGAAAATCTGCAGGCAGTCAGCGGACTCCTCCGGAAGCTTGTTGATATCAACGAAGCGGCGGCCACCCATGAAGTGGAGCAGGGCGAGCAGACTGCGCGGCGTGCGGAACGCAACGCATTGATCGGGGTGATTGCCGGCGTCCTCCTTGCCGTTGTGCTGGGGCTGTTGATTGCGCGGATGATCGCCAGACCGCTGAACAGTGTGGTCGCTGCGGCAGAGCGGGCGAAAGGTGGCGATCTGACCATCGGCAAAGAGGATCTCCATGTCACAACCAGCGATGAACTGGGGGCGATGGCGAACTCCCTGCTTGCCATGATCGCGGCGCAACGCGAGCTCGTCCGGGGCGTCAAGCGCGAATCGGATGAAACCGTGAGCAGATCGGAATCCCTGGCGGCCCTTTCGGAGGAGACCAATGCCTCCATGGAAGAGGTGAAGAGCTCGATCGATGAGGTGGCAAAGCTTTCGGAATCCAATTCGTCGGAGCTGCAGCAGGCGAATGCCGGGATCGAGGAGGTCGCCAGCAATGCCCAGGACACGGCCAAATCCTCTGCAGATGGGGCTGAATCCTCCCGGGAAACAAACAAGAAGGCTGAAGAGGCCATAACGCGTGTCGAGGCGACGATTGCAGACATTGAATCGGTGAGCTCCACGTCGCAGGAGAACCGTGAAAAGATCGGCCGATTGGTGGACTCGGTCGACAACATCGCCGGCTTTGTCTCCACGATCACCTCTATCGCTGACCAGACCAACCTGCTCGCCTTGAACGCCGCCATTGAAGCGGCTCGCGCGGGAGAGGCCGGACAGGGGTTTGCCGTTGTGGCTGAAGAGGTACGCAAACTTGCCGAGGAGTCCAATAGAGCGGCTCGGGAAGTGAGCGATCTGATCGAACGATTGCAAAGCGAGGCCAAGGAGTCCATTGCGACCACCGAAGAATCGGTCAACATCCTCGGCAGCACGGTGGAGCGGGCGCAGGGGGCCAGAAAGCAGTTGAATGCGGCCATGGAAGAGATCCGCAAGATCGACGGACTCATGCAGTCCATTGCCTCGGCGGCCCAGGAGCAGGCAGCCTCGAGCCAGGAGATGGCCAGCTCTGTCGATCAGGTGGCTAAGGCCACAAACGAGGTTGTCCAGACGGTGGAAACCATCCGCAATGCGGCCGACGAAACGGCCCAGGCCTCCGAGAGTGTCGCTACCGAGGCCCAGGAGGTTTCGGCAGCCGCCGACAGGATGCAACAACTCCTGGAACGATTCAGGGTTGAGACGGGTTCCGGCCTGAAGCCTGCCGAGTAGGCGCCAGAAAGGGCATTGCCTGCAGGAGTGACTGTTCGTTTCCTCGTAGAGGAAACGGGGCACAACGAGGTCCCTCTGCGCTGTATCCTTGACGATCGACGCAGGGGGACCTCGTGTGTCCTGAACCATTGGGGGAGAGCGGAAAGAAACTCCTTCACCACCTTGGAGTGAAGCCGGCGGAGACATTGGAGCAGAAACCGCTTGACCGTCCCTCCGAGGAGTGGTATTATGCACCTTGTCGCTCGCGAGGCGGGTGGCTGACACGGCACCTTGACAAGGGATCAGTATGTGAGAGCGGAGCCTTGTTGATATTTTTTGAGAAGAGAGACGAACTCCATGGAGAGTTTGATCTTGGC
>JAIPGA010000024.1 GCA_021736445.1 Synergistales bacterium
CTGGTGGACATGGATGTACAGAAAGAGCGGTACTACCTGGATTACGACCGTCCGGAGTGCATTGGCGCTGACAAGGACTTCTACGGCGCCCTTCCCGTCCAGCTCAAGGCCTATGCGTGGATACGGGCCCTCGGGGCGGAAGGACTCAAGGAGGTAGCCCGGATCGCCACGCTGAACAACAACTATATGTTCAAGGCGATCACCGCCATTCCCGGGGCGGAGGCACCCTACGCCGAAGGGGAGCTCCGGATGGAGCAGGTCCGCTACGGCTGGGAGAAGCTCTGCGAGGAGACCGGTGTCACCACCGAGGATGTGCAGAACCGGATGTTCGACTACGGGGTGCACTACTGGACCAGCCACGAACCCTGGCTGATCCCGGAACCCTTCACCATCGAACCCACCGAATCCTACTCCAGGGACGAACTGGACGAATTCATCGCCATCACCAGACAGATCGTTCAGGAGGCCCACGACGACCCGGATCTCCTCAAGCATGCGCCACACAAGAGCACCATCCACCATGTGGACCATGACTATCTGGATGAACCGGAGAAGTGGGCGGTTACCTGGCGGGTCTACATGAAGAAGTTCCGGGACTATTTCGAGCCCAGGACCTAGACGAATCGGGAGAAAGGCGGAAATCCGATGGCAGCGGTGACAGTGGGCCTGATCGTCAATCCGGTGGCCGGTATGGGTGGACGCGTGGGACTGAAAGGCACCGACGGTGCGACGGTGCTGCAGCGGGCCCGCGCGCTCGGAGCCGATCCGGAGGCCCCCGCGAAGGCCCGGCGTACACTGCAGGCCCTTGCCGACGGGGGCGCTGAGATCCATCTGTGTACGGCTCCCGGGCTCATGGGTGAGGAGGAAGCCCGCCAGTGTGATCTCCCCTGCGAGGTCTGCGGCCCCTCTTCGGGATCCGAAACCACCCGTGAGGACACGCTGGCGGCGGCAAGGGCCATGGAAGAGCGCGGTGTGGATCTGCTCCTCTTTGCCGGGGGGGACGGCACCGCCCGCGATATCTACGAAGCCCTGGGGCTGAGCCTACCGGTTCTGGGGATTCCCTCGGGTGTCAAGATCCACTCCGCAGTCTTTGCCACCACCCCGGAGCGTGCCGGGGAACTGGCGGGGCGGTTTGCGGAAAAACGCATCGCCCTCCGGTCTCTGGAAGTGATGGATATCGACGAGGAGGCCTTCCGGAAAGGGGAGGTGCGAGCCAGGCTCTATGGCTATCTGCGGGTCCCCTACGAACGGCGTTTCGTACAGGGACTGAAGGCCGGGAGCAGTCCCTCCGAGGAGGGTTCACAGGCGCAGATCGCCTCCTTCGTGACAGAGGAGCTGGAGCGGGAACGGCTCTACCTGGTCGGTTCCGGCACGACGCCCCGGGCGATCATGAGGCAGCTGGGGCTTTCCGACACCCTTCTCGGTGTGGATGCCGTCCGCTCCGAAGGACTGGTCGGCAGCGATCTGAATGAGCAGGGGATCCTCTCGATCCTGGAAGGAGAGGGCGCGTCGCTGATCGTTACCCCCGTAGGCGGCCAGGGCTACCTCTTCGGACGGGGGAACCAGCAGCTGAGCCCGGCCGTACTCCGCCGCGTGACCAAAAGGAACATACTGGTGGTCGCCACACCTGGAAAGCTGCACGCTCTGGCGGGGAGACCGCTGCTTGTCGATACGGGAGAGCGGTCGCTGGATGAAGCGCTCTCCGGATACATCAGGGTGATAACGGGCTATCGGGAGACCACGATGTACCCGGTGAGCCCCGGGTAGTCCCCTCGGGGGAGCACGCTCACCGGCGCGTCTCTCCCCGGATTCCCGAATAGGTGATAGAAAAACGTGCCGTTTTTGTTATACTCCCAGCTGCAGATAGGTGCCGTGCTCTGCCGCACCGAACCTTCGGCAGCTGGGAGTCCTGTTATGAATCTACCGCTTCGCACACCACGGGAACGTATAGACTGGATCAAATGGGTGGCCTTCTACCTGCTTGCAGGGTGTGTGGCCACGGGCCTCTGGTGCGACTACCTCGGGTTCTCCTGGGGCCGTCTCCTCTGGTTCATCGCCGGTTCCGCATCCATCGGGCTGCTGACCAATGTCCTCGCCGTCAAGATGATCTTCCACCGTATCTCCGTGGGGGTGGGGAGATACCGCTGCACCCTTCCGGGAAGCGGGGTGATCGTCAACAACAGGGAGGAGATCCTCGATACGCTGAGCCGGGAGGTGCGTGAACGCCTGCTCACCCCCGAGGCGCTCCACGCCACCCTCCAGGAAGAAGCGCTCTTTGCCGATCTCTATCCCCTGGTACGCAAGGAGCTTCGCTTTTTTCTTCTCCGGCGCGAGAATCTGCGGATCATGATCCGGGCCCTGGGCAGACCTGTGGAGGAGTACCTTGCCGGCGAGGAGTTCCGGCGGGTGGTGCGCGAGAAGGTGCGTGAGATCATGGAACGGAGGGTGCTCTTTTCCCTTGCAGACCGGATGAACCTGGTGGACCCCGACGAGATCGCCCAGCTCTTTTCGGAGGCGGCCAGGGAGCGCTGGTGCAGCTACGTGCGGAGCGAAGAGGGGGTCCGGGAGGCCCAGAAACAGCTTGCCCAGATCATGAGCTCCACAACGCTGCAGGAGGATGACCTGATCCCCCTTCTGCAGGACCGTTTTGAACGGGTGGTGTTCAGACTGCTGCACCGGATTGATCTGGGCGAGACGGCCAAGCGCTCGCTCAGCGGATTCTCCACCGGAAAACTGGAAGCCTACCTGGAGGTTCTTTCCGGCCGCTATCTGAGCTGGATCGAGCTGTGGGGCGGGGTGCTGGGGGCCCTGGTGGGGTTTGCCCTGTGGATGGCCCAGCAGCTGCTTGGAGGGTTCTCGTGACCGCTATGGAGAAGATCTTCGGGCAGACCGGCGTACTGAGCCGGTATTTCAGCGGCTTTGAATACCGGCGGCAGCAGCAGCGCTTCGCCGAGGAGGTGTGGGACCTGCTGCACGGCTCCGAGGGATGCGAGCTGCTTGCCGCGGAGGCTCCCACGGGGGTCGGCAAGAGCTTCGCCTTACTGGCGCCGGCCATGCTCTGGGCATCCGAACACCAGGGGCGGATCCTCTTTCTCACGGCTACCATCACCCTGCAGGAGCAGCTTGTGCAGAAGGATATCCCCACGCTGAACAGTGTACTGGAGCTGGACCTGGAGACGGCGCTGCTCAAGGGACGGGGCCGGTATCTCTGTCTGCGCCGGGCCGAGGAACTGAAGGAGGGAGGGCTTCTCTCTTTACGGGGCGATGGGGGCGCTGCGGCCCGCACGGTTCTGCAGTGGATGGAGGAGACGGAAACAGGCGACCTCGAGGAGCTCCCCTTTCCGTCCGGTCATCCCGTGTACGCCCGCATCGCGGCGGTTTCACAGGGCTGCCTCGGCAACCGCTGTCCCCTGCGGCGCCAATGCTTTGTGCAGGCGGCGCTGAGGAAGGCGCAGTCCGCCCAGGTTGTGGTGGCCAACTACCATCTCTTTTTCTCCCATATCGCTGTGACGGGGGGTACCTTCCCCATCCCCTGCGACGTACTGATCTGCGATGAGGCCCACCGTATCGGCGAGGCGGAACGCTCTGCTTCCAAGGTGGCTGTCTCCGCCGAGGATGCGACACAGCTGTTCAAGGCCTCCCCCTTTTCGTCGGCACGGGAGCTGCTGGAGGCGCGGGGCCTTTCGATGGAGGAGATCAGAGACGGGCTCTCCGATGCCCAGAGCCGCTCGGAGCGGCTCTTTGGAGAGCTGGGCTTTCTCGCGGGAGCGGAACGAACCTTCAGGGAGAGCAGTGAGCGCTATCTCAACCAGGCGGAGCAGATCGCCCGACCGGTGGAGGAGCTGCGTTCCATGCTCTCCTTCCTGGAGGAGGAGATGGACGAGGAGAACCCCGACAGCCTGCTCCCGCTGGCGATCTGGCGACAGGAGGCCGGGCTGTTCTGCCGCAATCTCAGGTGGTGCCTCGAGGTGAAGGCCTATCCCGAATGGGCCTACTGGTGGGACGGACAGCGGCTGAACAGCGCTCCCGTCACGCCCGGCGAGGAGATTCCCGAAGCCATGACGGCCCACCCATCGCAGGCGATCGTGGCCGCTTCGGCGACCATGGCCGTCAACGGTTCGATGTCTTACTGGTCCCGGGAGACCGGCCTCCGGCCCGACAGGGAACTGGTTCTGGACTCGCCTTTCCCGCTGGAAGAGCAGATGGCCCTGTGGGTACTCTACCTTGGGGTACGAACGGGAGACAGGGACTACGACCGCCGCGTAGCGACGGTGGTCGAGTATTTTGTCAGGAAGAACGAAGGGCGCACCCTTGTTCTGCTCGGTTCCTACAGGCTGATGAATGCCGTAGGGGAGGAACTGCTCGGCGCGGGGTTCCCCTACAGCATCCTGATCCAGGGCCAGGAACCCCGCAGCAGATTGCTGGAGCGCTTCCGGGCCGAAGAGCAGTCTGTCCTGGTCGGGACCGTGTCCTTCCGGGAAGGTGTCGACGTGCCCGGGGTGTGCTGCAATCAGGTGATCATCGACAGGATTCCCTTCTCCCATCCCGGCGAACCGACCGTGGAAGCCCGGAATACGCTGGAAGGAAGAGGCGCATTCCGCAACGTCACGCTTCCGCAGGCGAAGCTCCTGCTGAAACAGGCGGTGGGGCGACTCATCAGAAGCTCCACCGACACGGGAAGGGTGCTGCTGCTGGATGACAGGGCCGCAGAGCGCAGAGACTGGAAGATCCTGGAGAGCCTCCCCCGGGTTCCCGTACGCCGGGTCAAGGTCCGCAACTCCAGGAAAGATGGAGCGGAGTGGTAGGTCCTGCCGTACCGTGGGCGTATCACTCCTCGTGCTTTTTGGTTTTGGCACACTCCGGCAGAATTCTGGTCTGGCGGAAGATCGAGCGTATCCGGTCGATCCATGTCGGAAGAGGCAATCGTCGGGTGTGGTTGCGTTCCTCCTCGAGAAGGGCGATGCGGGCCTGGAGATTGCGGATCGTCTCCTGCTGGTCCTGGAGCTTGTCCAGCCTGCGTGCAAAGTCGTCCATGGAGTCGGCCAGGCGGTTGACGCTTGTCACCTGTGCCTGCATCGCTTCATAGAGGGCGGGTGACTCGTTCTGCATCGGTCGGGCCTGAACATGCTGTGTCTGCTGATCAAAGGTGACCACGCTGGTGAAGCGTTCCCGGAGTTGCCGGCGGATCTCCTCTTTGGACGTCTGCGAAGCGCGGAGGCGCTTGATTTCCCGCAGCACGTCGATGGAGGCGTCAGTGAGCATCAAGGTGCCTTCTTCCTGCCACTCTTCGACAAATTCCTGCCATTCCCGAGCCCACCTGCGAACGGTGGAATCGGAGGTCCCAAGCGTTTTGGCGGCTTCTTTCATTGTCCAGCCTGACATGACCAAAATCCCTCCCTGGTTGGATGAGCATCCTCTGTCGGATACCCCTGGCACTTGCCTACCTATGGTACACTATTTGAAAGTATGAACCAAGACAACCCGGCTCAGGCTGCTTGAAGCGCCTGAGGGGGTATGCTATAGTATCCTGGCTGTTTTCCGGCAGATGAATCGAAGCGTTGATATACAGGGGGGAAAACGATGAAACGGACGTACCAACCACACAAAACGCCACGCAAGCGGAAGATGGGCTTTCTTGCCCGCTCCAGAAGCGCAAGCGGCAGACGGATCCTCCGGAACAGGAGACGCAGGGGCCGTTCCAAGCTCGCTGTCTAGTGCCTTCGGAGGGATTGTACCGCTTCCCCGGCTCGGCGCGGTTGAAAAAAGGCTGGCAGTTTGACTACGTCTTTCGGCACGGTTCGGTCCTCCGCGGTGGACAGGTTCGCATTCTGTACGTGAGATCGCCGGATGACACGACCAGGTACGGAACCGTAGTGGGGAAACGAGTTGGCAAGGCCGTGTGGAGGAGCCGGGGGAAGCGGATGCTGAGAGAAACGGCCCGACATCTGCTGCCCCGGACGATGCAGGGCTATTGGATTGTTCTGTCTCTGCGGCGCTCGGGATTACGGAGGAAAAGCAGCGAGATCGAACATGAGGTAGGGTTGCTCCTGCAGAAAGAGGCGCTGCTCACGCCATGCCGGGAAGAAGGATGACCCCGGTGGAATCCGATCCAAAGAGGGAAGTGGCATGCCTGAGTCCCGTTCCCTGCCGGTGAAAACGGCCACATGCTGTATACGAGCATACCAGTTGTGTCTTTCCCCCTTACTCGGGAAGCACTGCCGTTTTTTCCCATCCTGCTCAGTGTATACCCTTGAAGCCATCGAACGATTTGGTGTATTGAGGGGAGGGCTCCTCGGTGTAGGACGACTTCTTCGATGCGGTCCATGGCATCCCGGAGGGGTTGATCCGGTCCCGGAGTCCTTTTCTTTTTGGCGTGTCCTCCATAGTTCATGCGAGTCAGTGCGTTGCAACAGAGACGATAGAAGGCCAATAACTTGAGGATGGTGACAATCAATGGTTGCGTTGTGGAATGCCGGTAGCGATTTTCTGCTGGCTGTATTGGAGTTTTTTAAGAATTTTTCGGGTTCCTATGGTGTTGCAATAATTCTTTTGACCATCTGTGTGCGGATTCTTTTGCATCCCTTGACGCATAAGCAGATGGTCAGTATGCAGAAGATGCAGAAACTCCAGCCCCGTATCAAGATGCTTCAGGAGAAGTACAAGAACGATAAGGAGAAGATGAACAAGGAGATGATGTCGCTGTACCGGGAGAACAAGGTGAACCCTGCGGCGGGTTGCCTTCCCCTTCTCGTGCAGCTGCCCATTCTGATTCTCCTGTTCCGGGTGCTCATCAACCTCGATCTGCAGGGCGCGGCCCTGCTTGGGGTGAATCTGGACAAATCGGTCTACACCGCCGTGGGGCACGCGGTGGGCCTTGCCGGCGAGACCATCGGTTTCGGTGCCGTCCTGTCGGGGGTCGCGGCCAATCCGCTGGGATTGCTGCAGTTCAACCTCTACGGCGGGAATGTGGTTCTCATCATCGTTATCGGGTTCCTGACCTGGTACCAGCAGCAGATGAGCGCCACCGCCAATCCTCAGATGGCCTTCATGAACTGGTTTATGCCGCTCTTCCTTGTGTTTATCTGCCTCGGTTTGCCCGGTGGTGTCCTGCTCTATTGGGGAGTATCATCCTTTATGGGGGTCGCGCAGCAGTGGTGGATCAAACGGAAGACCCAGGAGGAGATGATGGAAGAAAACAAGCCGACGCTCCACAAGGAAAAGCCTGTCAAAACGAGCGAGGAATAGCGGATACCCTGCTTCATCGCCTTGTGCTTTGAACGGGCCCATGGGGACGACTGCGCTCGTTTGAACGTGTCCTTCTTGTGAGTAAGGAGGTAGCTGCATGCCGGAATACGGGTACGAAGATGAGAGTGTCGTTGTCGAAGCCTCCAATGAGGAAGAGGCGCTTGCCGCGGCACTGCGCCAGACCGGTCTCGCCCCTGGAGAGATGAATATTGAGCTCCTGGAAGAAGGCAGGAAGTTTCTCGGCATTCTGGGAGGGAAGAACACCTATCAGGCGGTTCCGGTGGCCGAACCACATGTCCGGAAGGCGAAGACGCTCCTCGGCGAATTCCTGGAGCATATGGGCCTGATCCATGTGGTTCCCCAGTACAGTGAAGGGAGAACGCTCACCCTTACCGGGGAAGATACGGAGCCGCTGCTGCAGGAGTACGGTGAGGGCCTTCGTTCCCTCGAATATCTACTCAACATCATGCTGCGGAACAGAGAGCCCGGTCCCTGGGTGCGGCTGGAGTGCGAAGGCTACCGGGAATGCCGGACAGCCAAGCTGGAACAGCTCGCCGAGAGTGCCGCCGAGCGGGCCGTCGGTCGACGCCGACCGGCCTCCCTGGAGCCCATGACCAGCTGGGAGCGCCGTGTGGTCCATCTTGCGCTCAGGGAGAGAACGGACATCGAAACCCGTTCCTCCGGAGAGGGTTCCGAGAGGCGTGTCGTGGTGTGGCCAAAAAAGAACAACGGCCCGGCCGGCTCTCGCTCCCGCAGGAGACGGTAAAGAAGGTGCGTTCACTGAGGAAACAGCCTGTTCTATGCATCCCGTAATCTTTACTATCGGCTCCATTCCCGTACATACCTACTATATTCTGTGGACAGCGGCGCTCTCGCTGGCGGTTCTGTGGACCCGTCGGAGGGCGGTGCTGTCCTATGGGTACACTATGGAAGAGGCCTCCAGTGTCCTGCTCTGGGGGCTTCTGGGTCTCTACATCGGCGCACGCGCCGGCGGTGTCTGGGACCATTGGGAGTATTTCTCCGCAGAGCCCTGGAAGATGCTGTACGTCTGGGAGGGTGGCCTGGGAGCGGTGCCTGCCTTCTTCGGTGCCGGGTTCGCCGCAATCTGGCGGATCAAACGACTGGGACGGGGTGTCTCCGCCTTTGCCGAAGCGGCCAGTCTGCCTGCAGCGGCAACGGTCATGGTCGGCCGCTGGGGCTGTTTTTTCAACGGCTGTTGCTACGGTGTGCCCACAACCTCCATTCTCGGTGTCCACTTCCCCTTTGATCCCCAGGGGCTGCTGCGGCTCCCCACCCAGCTGTTCTATTCCGCCGGAGCCGGTGTGCTGCTTCTGCTCCTCCTCTTGCTTGAGCGGTCCCGGTGGTATCGGGGGAATCCAACGGGCCAGGCGATCCTCTGGCCGCTTTTTATGGCGGGCTATGGCTGCAACAGATTGATCATCGACCACTTTCGGGCCGAATACTACGATCTTGCCCTCTCCTCCGGCAAGGTCTTCGGCAGTATCTCGCTGGCTGTCGGCCTCCTCTGGCTCTTTGCGAGTCTCTACAAACGGGGGCGTAGCGCAGGTCGGGCCTAACCGCTTCTGCGTTCCCGGAGGCACCAGGGATCCAGCGGGCATCCGCTGCAGGCGGGGGTGCGCTTGGAACAGCGCTCTTTGCCGTGCGTGACGATGAGTGCGTGGAATTCCCCCAGCTGTTCCCCCCTCGCCGGTAACTGCGACAGCAGGGTTTCCTGAAATGTGCCGTACCTCTTCCCTACGGTTTGCTCCCGCCACCACCCCAGTCTGTACCCAAGCCGGACGGTATAGCTGTCGACCACCAGCGCGGGATACCCGGCACCGTAGCAGAGGATGCTGTCTGCGGTCTCCGGACCGATCCCCCGTTGTGCCAGCAGCCACCGGCGGCTCGCCTGCATCCCCTGGGCGAAGAGCGCTTCCAGCGACCCGAAATCGGAGCGCACATTCCGGGCGAAGGCGACGAGATTCGCCGACTTCTGGTTGTAGTAGCCGCAGGGACGGATCAGCGAGGCCAGGGTTTCCCGGGGAAGACAGGCAACCCTCTGGAGTGTCGTGAGCTCCCCGGCACGCAGCGCGGAGAGGGCTTTCTCTACATTCTTCCATGAGGTGTTCTGGGTGAGGATCGCGCCGACAGCCATCTCGTCGGGGTGAGCGGCGGGCCACCAGTGCTGTGGCCCGTAGTGGCGGAGCAGGATCTCGTACAGCTCCCGTGCGGGGATAGCCTTTTGCCTCATAGGTTCTCCTCTCCAGTGGAATGCAACGAGGTACATCCGCAAAAATTGGGATTAGATTTAAGTGGTTTTACTATTTTTCCAAACTGAAAGGAACCAATTGCTCAAAATACGTAAAAAGCGGGATACAGGTGCGCCCGCATGTCTCGTACACTATGCGTTGAATGGAGGTGCTAGGACATGCAGAACAAACTCTTTGCTCGTTGTGGTATGGTGCTTGCCGTTGCGCTCTTGATGGTTGCCGCAGTGACCACCGCGGGGAATGCCGCCGATCCCTTCACCGGTAATCCTGTGGTCAAGATAGCGGAGAAGGCCTCACCCGCTGTGGTGAATATCGATACCAAGACCATGGTGCGGCGGAGTCCCTTTCCCTTTGGGGATGATCCCTTTTTCCGGCGCTTCTTTGGGGAGCAGTACAAGGAGTTCTCCAAGATGGTGCCCATGCGCGGGAAGGGGTCCGGCAGTATTGTAACCCAGGACGGGTACATCCTCACCAACAACCATGTGGTGGCCGATGCCGACACGATCAGCGTCACCCTCGCCTCCGGCAAGGAATACAAGGCGGAGCTTGTGGGCAAGGATCCCACCTTCGATCTCGCGGTGATCAAGGTTGACGCCCAGGGGCTTCCCACTATCGAGATGGGCGACTCGAAGAACGTCCAGGTCGGCGAATGGGTGGCGGCCATCGGCAATCCCTTCGGCCTGGAGCACACCGTGACGGTCGGGGTGATCTCGGCGAAAAACAGAACGATCAACGCCGGCAATCTCAACTTCCAGGGATTCCTCCAGACCGATGCAGCCATCAATCCCGGGAACAGCGGGGGACCGCTGCTGGACATGGAGGGCAATATGGTCGGCATCAACACGGCCATCGTACCCAATGCCCAGGGGATCGGCTTTGCCATTCCCGTTGACATGGCCAGGCAGGTAATGGACGATCTGATGAAGTACGGCAAGGTGAAACGCGGCTGGCTTGGTGTCTACATCCAGCCCATCACCGACGAGATCGCCGACGCCTATGGGCTTGAAGGCACCGAGGGCGCCCTGGTGAGTGATGTCGTCGACGGTTCCCCCGCAGCGAAGGCAGGCATCCACCGCGGCGACGTGATCACCAAGGTCGAGGATGAAACGATCAGCAAGCCCGATGACCTGGTGTTTGCGATCCGGAAACATATGGCCGGCGACCGTGTGTCGCTCACCATTGTCCGGAAGGGCTCCACCGAGAAGAAGGATGTGCAGCTGGAGGCCATTCCCGGCCAGAAAGAGGAAACCAAGGCGAAGATGGACCTCGAAAAGAAGCTGGGGATCGCCGTCAAGCCGCTGACGTCCGCTCTGAGCGACAAGTACGAGATCCGCAATGTCGAGGAAGGCATGGTGGTCATCTCGGTGGAGAGCCGTTCGCCCGCCCGGCAGATCGGCCTGAAGGAGGGCGACGTGATCCTGGAGGTCAACGGCCGCAGTGTCGAGAATGGCGACGACTGGCAGCGCGCCCTGTCCAGGGTCGACGATTCGGTGGTGCTTCTGGTCTCCAGAGAAGGGCGGACATTCTTCGTTTCGTTGAAGCTATAGAGTAAGAGACGAAACCTCTTTTGTCCACAGTAGCGCACCATTGAACGGTGGCGATGTACCGGGGAGCCCCAGTGCCCCCCGGTACATGCTGCGAACGACGAGGTTTGCACGGACTTCCGGAAGCGTGGTACACTACCTGCGACCCATGCTAGGACACGGGGTAGCCGTGCCGTGGCGTCGGGATTATTTCTATGAGGTGATGGATCGTGATTGAGAAGGAGAAGAAACAGCAGCTGATCGAGGATTACAAACGCCATGGAGCCGACACAGGCTCTACGGAGGTGCAGGTGGCCGTGCTGACGGAGCGCATCCGTGAGCTGACGGAGCATATGAAGCAGCACAAGAAGGACTATCATTCGCGCCGGGGTCTCCTCAAGATGGTGGGGAAACGCAGAAAGCTGCTTCGGTATCTCAGGGAGCGCGATTTCGGCCGCTACAAGACACTGATTCAGCGTCTCGGGCTCCGGCACTAGGGACTATCAGGAGAACGCTGGAAACGAGGGCAGGGATACTGCTCTCGTTTTTTCTTTTCTTTGTTTATGCTATGCTTTTCGGGAGCAAGGGAAAGATTCGGACAGGAGGACACAGGACAGATGAAACGATATGAAGTTGAGGTAGGCGGGAGAGCACTCTCCTTCGAAACAGGGAAACTGGCCAGGCAGGCCAGCGGCGCGGTGCATTGCACGTACGGGGATACAGTGGTCCTGATGACGACCTGTGTCACCAAGAAGCCTCGGGAGGGGCTGGATTTCTTCCCTCTCCTGGTGGATTACGAGGAACGATTCTATTCGGCGGGAAAGATCCCGGGCGGTTTCATCAAGCGGGAAGGCAAGCCTTCGGATACGGCCATTCTGAGCGCACGAATGATCGACCGGTCGATCCGGTCCCTCTTCCCCCAGCACATGCGCCACGACGTCCATGTGGTGGCTACCGTGCATTCGGTGGATCAGGAGAATCCCCCCAATGTGGTGGCCATCAACGGCGCCTCCTTCGCGCTGATGCTCTCGGAGATTCCCTGGGCCGGTCCGATTGGCGCTGTGCGCATCGGGTACATCAACGGCGGCCTGGTGCTGAACCCCACGGAGACGGAGATGGAAGAGAGCGAACTGGACCTCCTCGTGGCGGGGCACAGTGACGGCATCACTATGGTCGAATCAGGCGGCGTGGAGATCCCGGAGCATGTCATGGTGGACGCGCTCGAGATGGCCCACGCCGAGATCAAAAAGATCTGCGCCCTGCAGGAGCAGATGCGCGCCGAGATGGGCAAACCCAAACTCGAGATCCCTGCTCCCGAACGGAACGAAGAGATCGATTCCTACATTGAGGAGAACTGCTACGAAGACATTGTCGAAGCGGTGAAGATCCACGACAAGGGAGAGCGTGGCGACGCAATAGCCGCCATCGGCCAGAAGGTATGGGAGGTCTTCCGGGAGAACGCTCCGGAAGCGGAGAAGTATATCGAATCCACGGTAGAGGACTATGTCAAGAAGGCCATGCGTGCGCTGATTCTGGACAAAGGCTTCCGTTCCGACGGAAGAACCAAGGATCAGGTACGGGACCTTACCTGCGAGACGGGGGTTCTGCCCAGGACCCACGGATCCGCCCTCTTTACCCGCGGGGAGACCCAGAGCCTCGCTGTCACCACCCTGGGGATGATGGGTGAAGACGACCAGATTCTCGATGGTCTCAAGCACGACGAAGAGGCGAAGAGCTTCACCCTCCACTACAACTTCCCCCCCTATTCGGTGGGCGAAGTCAAACCGATGCGCGGCCCGGGCCGGCGCGAGATCGGCCACGGCGCCCTGGCCGAGCGGGCGATCAAGTCGCTTCTGCCTGATTCGGAGTCCTTCCCCTACGTGATCAGAGTGGTCTCGGATATCCTGGAATCCAACGGTTCCAGCTCCATGGCTTCCGTCTGCGGCGCCAGTATGTCCCTGATGGATGCAGGGGTTCCCGTCAGTGCGCAGTGCGCCGGCATCGCCATGGGCATGATCAAGGAGGGCGATCGCGTAGCCATCCTGACCGACATCCAGGGACTCGAGGACCACTATGGGGATATGGATTTCAAGGTCGCCGGAACGGAAAAGGGGATCACGGCGCTTCAGATGGACAACAAGGCGGGGGGCATCACCCGGGAGATCCTGGAAGAAGCCCTGGGACAGGCCCGTGAAGCCAGGATGCACATCCTGGAGACCATGAACGAGGCCATATCCTCGCCGAAGGAGGCGCTTTCGACCTACGCGCCGCGGATCACACGCATCAAGGTGAATCCGGAAAAGATCCGGGATATCATCGGCCCCGGCGGGAAGACCATCCGGAATATCGTCCAGCAGAGCGGCGCGAAGGTGGACGTGGAGGACGACGGGCACGTGTATGTCTCATCCACCAGTCAGGAGGCCGCCCAGGCCGCACTGGACATGATCCACGACCTGGTCCGCGACGTGGAGCCAGGGGAGATCTTTGTCGGCAAGGTGCAGCGCCTCATCAGTTTCGGCGCCTTTGTGGAGGTGCTCCCCGGGAAAGAGGGGCTCCTGCACGTCAGCGAAATCAGCACCCACCATGTGAACAGCGTGGACGACATTTTCAGCGTCGGCGACACTGTGCTGGTGAAGGTCCGTGAGATCGACGACCTTGGACGGGTCAACCTGACACGAAAGAAGGCTCTCCAGGACAGCAGGGTGACCGAGAACAGCGAGAGTTACAGCGACATCCTGGCCCAGGAACAGGAGCGCGACGTCAAGATCGAAGAGCTTGCCGCAAAGGCCCCCAAGGAAAAGAAGCGTCCCCCCAGAAACACGGATGACAAAAGACAGGGCGGCGGACGCTCCCAGTCGGGAGGCCGCGATCGGGATCGCCGCGGGGGCGGGGGGAACCGTGGACGGTAACCCCGTCGACGGAGGTTCTTCCCTTCCTTCGGAAGGGGGGCTGACGGTACCGATCCTCCGGCTGTCTCATGCGCCTGAGGATCTTGACCCGCCGGCCTACGCCACCGATCTGGCGGCGGGCATGGATATCCGTGCCGCCGAAGGCGCCACACTGAACCCCGGGGAACGGAAGGCCGTTCCCACGGGGTTTGCTGTCGCTCTCCCTCCGGGATTCGAAGGGCAGGTGCGGCCCAGGAGCGGTTTGGCACTCAAGAAGGGCCTCACCATATTGAATGCCCCCGGTACGGTGGACGCCGACTACAGGGGAGAGATAAAGGTTATTTTGGTGAACCTTGGAAGCGAGTCTGTGACGCTGGAGCGGGGCGAGCGTATCGCCCAGCTTGTGGTGGCCCCGGTGGCCAGGGTATGCTGGACTGTGGTGCCCCACGAGCTTCCCGGCACACCACGCGGCACGGGCGGATTCGGCAGCACGGGGCGCTGACGCGCTCCGGCTGAAGAGCCGGTCTCGCTTGTTCCAGGGGATACCTGAACAGGGAGGAAAAAAAGAAAGGATCGAACTCAATGACGCTGGGCATGATGGCGCTGACAGTGTTGCTCTTTGCATTCGGTCTCTATCTGGGAGGCTGCACGAAATACCGGCTCATTCCCCTTATCTGCGGTTTGGCTCTGCTCTTTGTCAGCATTTTTTATGCTGACGCACACAGGGAGTCGGCCCTTGCCCTCTACGGAGTCGGTCTCGGGGGCGGCCTCTCGGGAGCGACCTTCTTCAAGAAGGAGCATAAGAAATTCCAACGACTGGCAGACAGGGTCAACGGAGTGATTCTGAGCAGAACACACAGAGAATGATGAAGCCGGGACAACGTGGGCACAACACAACAATGGCCCCGGGGCGACTCGCCCCGGGGCCATTCCATTGCTGCCTTCGCTTAGGACTGCTGTTCCTTTTCCTGCGCGATACGTGCTTTTTTCTTGTCCTCGGCCTGGTTGGTCTTGATGATGCAGACGATAAACCCGCCAAAGACGATTCCGAGGATGAGAATCATGTTAAATACCCACATAGAGTATCCTCCTTCCAACTGGTTCCTGCCACGCTCTTGACAGTAACAGAAAACCCCTTTTCAGACCACTGGTAGCGTGTAGTACCTTTCCCAGCCTAGTCGTGGGCTTCAAGCGGCTGATAGCGGATATGCTTGGCCAGCCAGCTGTTGAGTATGAAGATGATCCCAAAGCAGATCGCCCACTGGTAGACAATGGTGCCGAAGGTGAAGGGATACTCGCTGATGGGCAGCCATTTCATCCAGGTGTCGGGGTACCAGGTCATGGACTGGTAGGCCCAGAAGCCGAAGAGGATCACGAACCACACCGGGAAGAGGTAGATCAACTTCCAGAGGAAGGGAGCCTTGAGGTCCGCACTGGGTTCCAGAACCTCCGTCCAGATCTTGTTGACGCCCTTTTTCATGGCGCCCAGCCAGAAGAAGATCCCGCTGGCCAGGAGCCCGACGCCCCAGACCCAGTCCTGGTTGCCCACGATGTCGGTGCCGCCGATGGAGGAGGGCAGGCCGAGAAGGGTGATGACAAGGCCGGCGTAAAGCGCTGCCTTTTTGCGGGGGATACCGGCGTCGATGACGAGGCGTGTCCCCATTTCAACCATGGCGATGAGTGAGCTCAGTGCGGCCACGGAGAGGGCGAAGAAGAAGATGATGGCCATGAAGGTGCCGCCCGGCATGGCGTTGAAGAGCTTGGTGAGCTGCACGAAGGTGATCCCGTTGTTGCCCGAAGCCAGCACCTTGTTGGCTGCTTCCAGTGTGGGGGACATGGCGAAGACCGTGGGGATCACGACGAGGCCGGCCAGCATGGCCGCCGATGTGTCGGCGAAGCAGACCGTCACGGCGTTGAGTATACAGTCCTCGCTCTTTTTCGTATAGGCGAAGTAGGTGAGCATCAGACCCCAGCCGGCGCCGGTGGACCATGCCGCCTGCGTGAAGGCCTCGATCCATGTCCGGGCGTTCAGCAGATCGCCCCACTGTGGCTGGAAGAGGAACTGCAGCCCGCTGACGGCGCCTTCCAGCAGATTGGCCTTGATGGCCAGGACGATGAGCAGCACGAAGAGCGTGGGGATGAAGATCTTCGAGGCGACCTCGATTCCCTTCGCGACGCCCTTCATGATGATGGCGGTGCAGATCACCATGGCCAGGAGGTGCCAGGGCACCATGGCGTAGGGCGTTGTGGTGAAGCTGGTCCACAGAGCTTCCGTGCTTTCCGCCGCTTTCAGCGCGCCAGTCAGGGCGTAGACAAGATACCGGAGACACCAGCCGAGCACCACAGCGTAGTAGAACGTGATACCCAGAGAGATCCAGGCGACAACACCGCCCCACCAGGTGTGTTTCTTTCCGACAAAACGGTTAAACGAGCCGACAACACCCATCCGCGATGCTTTCCCCCAGGCGGACTCCGCGATGAGCAGCGGGACGGCCCAGAGAAAGATGCCGATAATCATGGCGACAATAAAAGCGCCTCCACCCTGGGATGCTGCAACCCGGGGGAAGCGCCAGATGTTACCCGTACCAACCGCCATACCCACAGCGGCAAGGATAAGACCCCAACGACTTACAAACTGTTCGTTTCCGCTATGATCCGAAGCCATTTCGGGAAACCCCTCCCTTTCGCTCTTTGTTCCTTGTTCGCTCGGTCACCACACCACACGTGCTCAAAATGTGCGTTATTCTGTATTCTGCATGCACCACCTCCCTGCTGGAGAAAACCTCCCCCATTCCCTTGTGCTCGGGAAAGCATCTCAGGGGAGGTATTACATACTGGCATTATAGAGCATTGGGAAGAAATGTACCAGATTTGTAACGACAGACTATTCTGAAAAAAGGTTCACTCTGGAGCTCGCGTTCTCTCCTTCTCCCGGGATTTGCTCTCATCAGCAGGAACCCGTTGCAGGCAGGGAATCCCAGTGTATTTCCACCAGAGGCGAACGCTCCAGGTATAGTTTATGGGAAGATTCTATTTAGGGCAACAGGGGAAAGCGGATGAGGATTCCGGCTGATAGGGCAAGCCGAAACGTGCTATGATATCTAAAAATCTTTCAAAGACCCCTGCTCTCCAGGATGGTCACGGAACTGGCCTATGCTGTCATATGAGCCGGTGGTATGCTCCTGGAGAGCAGGCGGAAGAAGGACGGCACAGACATCATCCGATCGCATGATACAATGCAGGACAATTTATAGGATCGGAACACGCTGTTTTGCAGGCAGAACGATTGAGGAGGCGATTGCATGCTACACATTGTCGGACCCGACGGGTCAGCCATCGATACGGACCCGGCTTCCGCGAAGGAGATCCTGAAACAGTTGAAAGCCCATAAGAATGCTGTGGCGGCAAGGGTAGACGGGCATCTCCACAGTCTCGCCGAAAAGGTGGACCGGGATGCAGAGATCGAACCTGTACCCGCCGATAGCGAAGAGGGGCTGGAGATCCTCCGGCATTCCACGTCCCACCTTATGGCACAGGCTGTGTTGCGGCTTTTCCCGGGGGCAAGTCTGGGCATCGGACCTGCCATCAAGGAGGGGTTCTACTACGACATCGACATCCCCGAGGGTCTCAGGGAGGACGATCTCCCTCGGATCGAGGAGGAGATGCGCTCCATCGCCCGTGAAGCACTCCCCGTGGAGCGACGGGTATTGCCGAGAGAGGAAGCCATCGCCCTGTTCCGGCAACAGGGGCAGCACTACAAGGTGGAGCTTATCGAGGAGCTTCCGGATGAAGAGATCTCCTGCTACCAGCAGGGCGGGTTCATCGATCTCTGCCGGGGACCCCATGTGGAGAATACCGGGGTGCTTCAGCATTTCGCGTTGCTTTCGCTGGCCGGCGCCTACTGGCGTGGCGACGAAAACAACCCGATGCTGACCCGGATCTACGGCACGGCCTTCCCCGACAAGAAGTCGCTGAAGGCCTATCTCAACAGGCTGGAGGAGGCGAAACGCCGGGCGCACCAGAAGCTTGGGAAGGAGCTGGACCTGTTCAGCTTCCATCCTGAAGGACCGGGGTTCCCCTTCTTCCACCCCAAGGGCATGACGATTATCAATACGCTGGTGGATTTCTGGCGCAGAGAACATGTCAAACGCGGCTACGACGAGATCCGCACCCCGCTGATGCTTGACAAGGATCTCTGGATCCAGTCCGGCCACTGGGACCACTACCGCGAAAACATGTACTTCACCCAGATCGACGAGCAGGACTACGCCATCAAACCCATGAATTGCCCTGGTGGTATTATGGTGTACAAGGCCGGGTTGCACAGCTACAGGGAGCTCCCCATGCGGGTGGCCGAACTGGGCACCGTGCACCGCCACGAGCGATCCGGCGTGCTCCACGGTCTGATGCGTGTACGGAGCTTTACCCAGGACGACGCCCATCTCTATGTCACCCCTCAACAGCTCAAGGATGAAATCAAGGGGATCATGGCTCTGGATCACTATTTCTACAATGATGTCTTCGGGTTTACCTACCATGTGGAGCTCTCCACCAAACCCGAAAAAGCCATGGGCGATCCGTCACTCTGGGAAGAGGCGGAACAGGCGCTCCAGGAATCCCTGGAGGAGGAACAGGTCCCCTACAAGGTCAATCCCGGCGACGGCGCCTTCTACGGTCCGAAGATCGACTACCACCTTCAGGATTGCATCGGAAGGACCTGGCAGTGCGGCACCATACAGGTGGATTTCCAGATGCCCGAGAAGTTCGACCTTACCTATATCGGCGAGGACGGCGGGGAGCACAGACCGATAATGCTGCACCGGACGGTCTACGGGAGTCTGGAACGTTTTCTGGGTATCCTGATCGAGCACTACGCCGGGGCGTTTCCATTCTGGCTGGCGCCGGTGCAGGTCCGTGTCCTGCCTGTTGCCGGGGATCACCACAGCTATGCCGACGAGGTCTATTCCCGGCTCAAGGGGTGGGGCATTCGTGTGGAATGTGACAGGCGAGACGAAAAGCTGGGGAAGCGTATCCGCGACGCCGAGGTCAACAAGGTGCCCTACATGCTCGTTCTCGGTGACCGGGAACGGGAAAGCGGCCAGGTATCGGTGCGTGAAAAGAACAAAGGCGATCTCGGCTCCATGACGGTTCCGGAGCTGCAAGCGCTCTTTGGCGGCGAGTTCAACCCCTTGGCAGGATAGGCCCCGCTTGTTTGGGCGGATTCCCTATGATATACTGGCTTGCGTTGCACAAAGAGGAGATTGCTCCCGCCAGTCGGCGAAGGCTTGCTGGTCCCAAGGAGAAAACGTGATCCGGAAGAAAGCGTTGTCTACATGGGGCTGGTCGTCTGACGATCAGCCCCGTATTTTTATCAGGAGGTGAACGGCTATAGCTAAAAAGACGTCTGAACCCCGTGTGAATGAGGCAATCCGCATACCGGAAATATTGCTCATCGACGACGAAGGAAACAAGCTGGGGGTAATCCCCACCAGGGAAGCCTTGGAGAAGGCCGAGGAAAAGGGCCTTGACCTTGTCGAGGTGGCTCCGCAGGCCAAACCGCCGGTCTGCAGGATTCTTGACTACGGGAAGTACAAGTACCAACAGCAGAAACGAGAGAAGGACGCACGGAAAAAGCAGAAGACCCAGCAGATGAAAGAGATGAAGATGCGTCCGAAGATCGATGAGCATGACTACAATTTCAAAACAAAGGCGATCAAGAGCTTTCTGGACAGCGGACATAAGGTGAAGGTGTCCGTGTTTTTCCGGGGGAGGGAGATGGCCTATCAGGACAGGGGCCGCGATGTCCTCGCCCGGGTGGCGGAAGACTGCAAACACCTCGCCTCCGTGGAGACCAGGCCCAAGATGGAAGGCCGGTATATGCGGATGATGCTTGCACCGCTTGCCGAGAAGCAGCGGGACGCGAATAAGGAGGCCCAGCAGCAAGAGGCTGAAAAGGGGTCGGACAACGAATAAAGGAGCACACCCCTGTGGTGCCGCCTGTATGCAAAAAGGCTGCGCTCCTGCTGCCGATACTGAGGAGTGCGGAAGGGGACTGCCGGGAAGTTTATTCTAAGGGAGGTAGGTATTCTATGCCCAAGATGAAGTCACACTCAGGGGCAAAGAAGCGCTTCAGCACAACGGGTAAGGGGAAGATCCGATATCAGAAAGGAAACCGCCGCCACCTGCTGCAGACGAAGAACGCCAAGCGGCAGCGGAGGCTTCGAAACACCGGGTATCTGGAATCAACCAGGGAGAAACGTGTCAAGCAGATGCTTCCCCATCTCTAAGGAGAATGGCAGCAGGCAGATAGGAAAAGACTACGGAGTCTACTACAAGCTAAAGAGGTGACAGAGAATGCCGCGCTCAAAAAGTGCCAGCGCAAGCAATAGAAAACGTAAGAAGCTATTTCAGGTAACAAAGGGGTACTGGGGAAGAAAGAAGAATGTCTACCGCCGTGCCCGGGAGGCCTTCCTCAAGTCCATGTCCAATGCCTACAGAGACCGCAAACGGAGGAAACGCGACTTCCGCCGGCTCTGGATCACCCGCATCAACGCAGCGGCCCGCCTTAACGGCATGTCCTACAGCAATATGATGAACGGCCTGAAGAAGGCCGAGGTGGATATCAACAGAAAGATGCTCGCCGATCTGGCCGTCAATGACGCACAGGCGTTCACGCGCCTTGTCGAAACGGCGCGGGACGCCCTCAAGAAGTAACCCGCTTCCAGGTGAAGAACAAGGGCGCCGTCCGGATGAAAAGAGAGCTAACAGGGTTCCTGCAGAATCGCAGGGACCCTCGTTGTATTGCAGGAAGCAGGGAAGGCAGAGGGTTCTCTCCGTGTGGGCGGGACCAGGTTCCGGAACGACCTGTTGGGAGGAGATAGCTGTGTTCGACAAGGTTGACAGATTGAGAGAAGAGTGCCGAAAGGCCCTGGAAGAGGCGACGGACTCCCAGACGCTGAATGAGGTGAGGGTCCGCTATCTGGGGAAAAAAGGGGAGCTGACACAGATCCTCCGGTCCCTGGGTTCGCTCCCCAAAGAGGAGCGGCCCAGTGTCGGCCAGGCCGTGAACGCACTCCGGGAAGAGATGGAAGAGCGTTTTGCCCGCCGGCAGGAGGAGATTCTGCATAGGGAGCGGGAGAGCCGTGAGGAAGAGGACTGGATTGATGTCACCCTCCCTCCCCGTACAAGGGGATGGGGCGCCTTCCATCCCGTAGCACAGGTCACCCAGGAGGTCATCGATATCTTCGTGGGATTGGGATTCTCCGTGGCCACCGGTCCCGAGCTTGAAGACGACTTCCACAACTTCGAGGCGCTGAATATCCCCCCCCATCATCCGGCCCGGGACATGCAGGACACCTTCTACATGGAGGACGGTCGGGTACTGCGGACGCAGACCTCGCCTGTGCAGATCCGGTCCATGCAGCAGTACGGCGCTCCCCTGCGCATCATCTGTCCGGGGAAGGTGTTCCGCCGCGACAGCGACCCGACACACTCCCCCATGTTCCACCAGCTGGAGGGACTGCTGGTGGACCGTGATGTATCGGTGGCGGACCTCAAGGGCTGTCTCGACGCCTTTGCCCAGGAGATCTTCGACCGCCCGCTGGATGTCAGATATCGTTCGAGCTATTTCCCCTTCACCGAACCCTCGCTGGAGATGGATGTCTCCTGTGTCGCCTGTGAGGGCCGCGATCCACAGTGCAGGATCTGCAAGGGAAGCGGTTGGCTTGAGATCTCCGGGCTTGGCATGGTCCATCCCAACGTGCTCCGTTCCGGCGGGATCGATCCCGACGAATTCAACGGCTTCGCCTGGGGGATGGGGCTCGACAGGATCGCCATGCTGAAATACGGCCTCAAGGATCTCCGCATCCTCTTCGAAGGCGACGCCTCGTACCTGACTCATGGGAGGGTGTACTGATGCTCGTTTCGTTACAGTGGCTCAAGGAACTTGTCCATATCCCCGCCGCAACGGAGGAGCTGACCGAGAAGCTCACCGATTCGGGCAGTGAGATCGAGGGCGTCGAACGCCCCGGGGAGCATCTGTCCGATATCGTCATCGGCGAGATCAAGGCCATCGACAGCCATGCCTCCCGTGATGCCCTCAAGGTGGCGGATGTGGACTGCGGCGGAGAAGGGGTCTTCCGCTGCGTGACCGGCGCCCCCAACGCGGCTGTGGGGCAGCGGGTGCCCTTCGCGCTCCCGGGCGGTCGTCTGGCCGACGGCACGGTGATCGGGGAACGGGAGTTTGACGGTGTGCTCTCCTCGGGGATGGCCCTCTCGGCCGGGGAACTGGGGATCCCGGAAGCGGAAACGGAGTTCGGCCTCCTGGAGCTGCCTGATAATGCACCTGTGGGGAAAGACTGCATCAGTTGGCTCAACCTGGACGACACCGTTCTGGATGTAGCCATCACGCCCAACAGAGGCGATCTCCTCAGCATGCAGGGCATGGCCCGGGAGGTGGCGGGGATCATCCCCGGTGCCGAGCTCAGGGAACAGCCGCTTCCCGGCCTGGGCGACGAGGAGTGGCCGGTCTCCTTCGACGGACTCGTCATCGAAGACAGCGGATGTCTGCTCTACACGCTTGGCCTGGCGGAAGGCATCACCATCGCCCCGTCGCCGCTGCCTCAGCGGATACGGCTCGCCCGTTCCGGGATACGTCCCATCAACAATGTTGTCGACGTCACCAACCTGGTGATGCTGCACTGGGGGCAGCCTCTCCATGCCTTTGACCTCGACAGGCTCCCCGCCGGGGATATCGGGGTCCGCTCCGCCGCGGAAGGAGAACGCCTGGTGACCCTCGACGGGAAGGAACGGCTTCTCGAGGAGGGCGATCTCTGTATCACCAGCGGCGGGACCTCCATCGGTCTGGCCGGGGTGATGGGCGGGGAAGACACCGAGGTGACCGGGGAGACAAAACGGATCGCCCTGGAATCGGCGGTCTTCGCCTACGACAAGGTAGGGAGGACATCCCGACGTCTGGGACTTGGATCGGAAGCGGCCTTCCGGTTTGCCCGCGGTGTTGCGCGGACCAAGACAATGCCCGCCCTGGCCCAGGCCCTCCAGCTGTTCCGCGAACAGGCGGGAGCCAGGACGGACTACCGCCCCCTTGTCAGCGGAGAGCCCGCCGAGCCGGAACGCACCGTTTCCCTCCGACGCTCCGTACTGCAGCGGATGCTCATGCAGGACGATCTGGAAAGGGCTGCAGCCATCCTGTCCGGCCTCGGGTTCGCGGAGACCGGGCGAAGCGACGAGAAGCGCACCTTCACGGTCCCTGCGGCACGGCTGGACGTGCATATCGAGGAGGACCTGGTGGAGGAGGTGGCCCGGGTCGAAGGATACGACAAGGTACCGTCACGGATACCACCGCAGCTGTACAGGCCCGGAACCACAGGCGACATGGTATCGGTGACCCGGCGATTGCGGGAGACCTGCATGGGCAGGGGATATCTGGAGATCGTCACCTACAGCTTTGTGGCCCCCCAGGATGTGGAGGCTCTCGGTTTCCCTGATGACGATGTCAGGGGCCGCCCGCTTCCTGTGGCCAATCCAATCAGCCAGGATCAGTCGGTCATGAGAACCCAGCTGTTGCCCGGACTGCTGAAGGCGCTGTCGCGGAATCTCCGCAGCGGCATCCGGGGACCCCTGCGGCTTTTCGAAACGGGGAATGTCTTCCACCGTACCGGGAACGGTCACTGCGAGCCGGTTCGAATCGGCGGTATTCTCAGCCCCGGTCGGGCGCAGCTCGCCCTCTACGGCCAGGAGGACTTTCTCTCCGTCAAGGGCGATGTCCTTTCGCTCTTTGAAGCCGTCGGGCTGCGGCCCCGCTTTGAGCAGGCCCGGGAGCCCTTTGGTCATGCGGGACAGACGGCCCATATCTACATCGGTGATCGGCTGATCGGATATCTGGCCACAGTCAAGTCCGCGCCGGCGGACCGGATGGGGATCAATCGGCCGGTTTACGCCTTTGAACTGGATCTGGAGCACCTCGCCGGCCGTTCCGAGGTTCACTTTGGCTCCGATTTGCGCTATCCTCCTGTTTATCGGGATATTGCGATCATGGTTCCCCGGAAGGCAGGAGCCCGGGAGCTCGCCGAGATGATCGCCGAACTGGCCGGTGAATGGGCTGGTCATATCCAGCTGTTCGACACCTATGAAGGGGCGGGGATACCGGAAGGAGCAAAAAGCCTGGCCTTTTCCATCGCCTACAGGCATCCGGAACGGACCTTGAACGACGAAGAGGTGGAAGTTGTTCATCAACATGTGCGGGAAGAGCTCGCACAGAGGGGATACCAGCTGCGCTAGACCGTATACCGAGGAGGAGGCGAACAGAGTGTTGGAACGACTGGAGACGATGGAACAGCTCGTGGAGAAGGTGCAACAGCGGATGCATGGCTTTGCGCAACGGTGCGACAAACTCGAATCGGAGCTTGAGGAAAACAAGAAGCAGCTGCAGAACAAGGACCTCGAACTCATCCGGCTCCGCAAGGAACACCAGCGCCTGGTGGAACAGAAGGAGCGGGAGGCCATGCAGCTGAAAAAGGAGCGCAAGCAGGCCCAGGAGAAGCTGCAGGAGATCCTGAACCGGTTCAAAGCGCTTTCCGGGGATAGCGATAACCAGTCATAGAGCATGCGGACGTGAGGTATATGGAGAAGGTGCCCAAGCAGGATCCGGATAACAGGCCCGAGACGTTGCAAATCGGTCCAAAGCATTACCGTATCGTCACCAGTATCGATGAGGCGAGCTATGACCGCGTTGCCGAACTCGTGCAGCAGGTTGCCGCCTCCATACCCCAAGGTGTGTCCCAGGAGGAGCGCCTGCTGTTGACCTGCCTCAAGCTTGGGCTGACAATAGAGAAGACCTCTGACGCGTTACGCTGCCTGGTCCCGGAAGGTGATGAAAAGAGTGAACTCGATCGTTGATATCGTTGCCGCCCTGGTTGCCGCCTTCCTGCTCTTTCGAGGGTTCTGGCGGGGAGGATCCGGTGAGATCCTGTCCATGCTCGGTACGGTTGGCGGTGTGCTCCTGGCCTGGCTCTACGGTCCGGATCTCCGGCCCCTGATTGTCGACCTGACGGGGATCGACGCCGGCGTGGCCCAGATTCTCGCCATGGTGGTCATCTTTGTGGCGGTGACCCTTTTTGCGTCACTGCTCCAGTTGTGGGTGAAGGCCTTCCTGCGGATCACCCGGCTTTCCCTGCTAGACAGAATCCTGGGCATCGGCGCCGGTGCGGCCAAGGTGGTGGCTCTGCTGTTGCTGGTCTATGTGGGCGGCATACTCCTCAGCCCTGTTGTCCCCAACACATGGATGAGGGGAAGCAAGGCGATGGAGCTTGCGGCGGCGATCTGGCCGGTCCTCCAGAAGAACCTCCAGGAGCGGGGGGTGGAGATCCCCGATTCGGCCGACCTTTCGACCCCCGGTGCGGTCCAGTCGCCTCTCCAATAGGAAGACCTTCACCGTGCCATTCGAAAACAGAAGACAGGGAGGTTCCTCATGATATGCAATGAACGAACGGAACAGGCCCTGGAGCTGGACGCGATTCGGAAGATGCTGACGGCACGCTGCCGCACCCAGTTGGGGGTGCGGCACTTTCTTGAGCTCCGGCCTTTGGAGAAACACGAAACCCTCCAGCGCCATCAGCGATTGCTGCGAAGCTATATCGCCTATCGGGAACACTACGGGGAGCTGCCCTGGGACAACAGCCTGGAATCGGTGGAGCGGCTGCTGGGGGAGGCCCAGGAGACCGGTCTGCTGACCGGACAGGAGCTGTTGAAGATTCGGCGGCTGCTGCACGTTGCGGAGCAACTCCGGAAACGGATCCGTGCCCTCCGTGACGAATACCCCGACCTTCAGGAACTGGGGCGGGCTCTCAACGACTATGGGGAGGACCTGCAGGCGCATGGTATCCTCGATGACGACGGGAGGCTCTACGACTCGGCTTCGCCAAGACTTGCGGAGATCCGGGGCCGTCTGGAATCCATGCGGAGGACCACGCGGAGCAAAGGGCAGCGCATCCTTTCCTCGCCGGAGATCCAGCAGAAACTCCAGGAACGGGTGCTGACCCTTCGGGACGGGCGGTTCGCCGTGCTTGTCCGGCAGGAACACGCAGGCACCTTCCCCGGCATCGCCCTGGAACGATCCGGGTCGGGGAATTCCGTGTACATGGAGCCGAAAAGCCTGGTGCCTCTGAACAACTCCATGGCGCTGCTGCAGCGGGAGGAACAGCAGGAAGAGCGGCGCATTCTCGGGAAGCTGACCCGTCGCCTCATCGGACGCATTGCAGCCATCGGGCGGGCTGAGGGTGTGCTGGGCAGACTGGATGGGCTGTACGGTGCGGTGGACTGCATCCTGCAGTCCAGGTGGACGATCCCGGAGTTGACCGAACACAGCCGCATCGATCTCCGCAATGCGGTCCATCCGCAACTCAGGACCGAACCGGTGCCGATTGATATCCACGTCGGTCGCGGCTTTGGCCAACTGGTGATCACCGGTCCCAATACGGGCGGCAAAACCGTGGCTCTGAAAACCCTGGGCATAGCCCTCTTTCTCGCCTGGTGCGGCCTTCCCGTACCGGCGGCCGAGGGCTCCGTGGTGGGGGATTTCGACAGGGTGGAAGCCGATATCGGCGACGAGCAGAGCATCGAACAGAATCTCTCCACCTTCAGCGGACACATGACGGCCATGATCTCCATCCTCGAGAATGCCACGGAGCACAGCTTGGTGTTGCTCGATGAACTGGGTGCGGGAACGGACCCCCAGGAGGGGGCCGCCATCGGGATTGCCGTCCTGGAGGAGCTCAGACGGCGCGGCACCCGGTGTGTGGCCACCACCCACCACAATCCGATCAAGCGGTACTCCCTGGTGACCGCCGATGTCGAGACCGCCAGTGTGGAATTCAATCCCGATACCCTCTCGCCCACCTATCGACTCCTCATCGGGATACCGGGAAAGAGCAACGCCCTGAATATCGCGCGGAAGCTCGGCTTCCCCTCCCACCTGCTCGACGAGGCGGTCACGCATCTCGAGGGGGAAGAGGGGAGCATCGAGGAGCTGATCTCGGAGCTGCAGGAAAAACAGACCAGTCTGAACGAGCGTGAGCGAGAAGTGGAAGAGCGGGCGGCCCAAGCCAGGCAGATGAAAGAAAACTACGAACAGAAGGTGCACAGTCTGGAGGAGAAGAAGGAGGCGATCATCGCCGGAGCAGACCGGCGTGCCAAAAGGATCGTCCGGGAGGCGGAAGAGGGTGCCCGCAGGCTGATGAAGGAGATGGAGGAGGCCGGCAGAGCCGGATCACTGCAGAAGGCCCGGTCGGAAGGCAGCGGCGGGCTGAAGCGGGTGGAAAAACAGATTGATCAACGCGAAGACCAGCGCAAGACAAGGAAGTCCTCGGCCGGCCGGGGCGAGGCGATCGGTGTCGGTGACCGTGTCCGGCTGGTAGAGAGCAAGGTGGAGGGGGAGGTGGAGCGTATCAACAACGCCGAGGCAACCGTGCTGGTTGGCGGCATGCGTGTCCAGGTACCGCTGAAACGGCTGGAACGTCAGCAGCAGTCAGGCGGACAGGAGGGCCGAAGACAGGAGCGTGCCCCTGTCCATGTCCAGGTTGCCCGGCCTGCGGAGCAGGTCCCCGCCTCGCTTTCCGTTCGGGGGATGAATCTCGCGGAGTCCATTCCCCTGGTGGAACAGTACCTTGATAAGGCCTACCGATACGGGTACGATACAGTAACGATCATACACGGCAGGGGGAAGGGGATCCTCCGCAAGGAGGTCCAGAAGCTCTGCAAACAGATTCCCTACGTTGCCGAATACCGCCTCGGTGGTCCCGGGGAGGGCGGGTACGGCGTGACGGTTGTTCGATTCCGGCGCTGACAGGATGGGCACACTGCTGTTCCTTCGTAGGGGAGACAGGGTATCCTGTGGTGCCACGAGAGACATGGGGAGGCAGGAGTAGTACACAAAGAACCTCGCGTGGACATGGTCTGTAACTGTGGAAAACTGGGATCGGGAAGGAAAACAGTTTGGCGTGCCCGGGGGGATTCGAACCCACGACCTTTGGCTCCGGAGGCCAACGCTCTATCCAACTGAGCTACGGGCACGCGCCAAGCAAGAGGAATAATACCACGGCGGGAGGAAGGTTTCAACAGCTTTCTGCTTCGTCTTGAGGGAGACCGGGGGAACGCGATGCACGAACTGTTGCTTTTGCTCGTTTTCAGCGCCACCTGGGCGGTCACGCTTCCCGGAACGGTGCTTCTGCAGTGGAAATGGCTTGTCCCCCTCTATGCCTTCTGGCTTGTGCCGGCAGGCGGCGTGCCGTTGGTATGGGGCCTCTGCATCGCGGGAGCGAGCCTGCTCGTCTATGGTCTCCTTCCGTCTGGGGCACGTCGCCGGGCGCATCGGAATGTGTCGGAGGCGCTGCAGGTCTTCACCATCCGGAGAAAGCTCTACCGATACTGCGCCCTGATCTTTCCGCTGGTGGTCTACCCGATTCTGGGGACAGGGACAACACGCTGGGTGATGGCGGGGATCGCGGCAGGGGTGGTAGCTGTTGACCTCCTCCGTACAAGGGTGCCCCCTCTGCGGCATCGGCTGGCCCGCACATTCGCGGCCATCGCAAAGCAGGAAGAAGGGAGAGGCCTCTCCCGGACCTCGCTTTTCCTTGCGGCTCTGGGGATCGTTGCCCTCTTCCCCGGACGGTATCCGGGACCGGCGGCCATGGTGATCCTGGTTCTCGGTGACGCCTGGGCGGTGCTTGCCGGATCCCGTCTCAGCACACCGGCTATCGGGCGGGGCAAGAGCCTGGGAGGGACCGTGGCCGCCTTTTGCGCGGGGTGGATGGGTGCCTATGCGGCCCTCGGTACCCTCTATGCTCCGCTGACACC
>JAIPGA010000025.1 GCA_021736445.1 Synergistales bacterium
ACGGTTCGAATCTGTTTCGGAAGCAAGAAACTGTTCCGCGCCCAGTTCGATGTCGAAAAGAGCGGCTATGCCTCCCATAATGACTGGTTGCAGCATTGGCGGGCTTCCCGCAATGCCCAGTTTTTCGTCCTCGGCTCAAAGGAAGAGACCGGCGGCTGCCAGGGCTGTGTCGCCACACCTCTCGGCGGGCGCAGGTTTTCCTTCCGTCTCCGGCTCCCGGGCAGGATCGTCCCCGCCAACGAAGGCCGGAAGTACGTAACCTTCACCGCGCCTCTTCCCTACGGCGCCGATGTCCTGGAAGACTCCCTGCAAACCGGACGTGCCGTGAACTACCGGTTTCTCCGGGACGAGAGGGGCTGGCGGCTCTTTGTCACCACCGAACGGACCGGTGGGACACCGAAGACATCCCGGAGCTCTGGTGCCATCGGTATCGACATCAATGCAGACCATCTGGCCGTAGCGGAAACCGACAGGTGCGGCAACCTTATTCATCACAGAGCCATCCCGCTGGTCACCTACGGCTGCAGCACCGACCAGGCGAAAGCCCGCATCGGGAACGCCGTGGCCGAACTGATGGCCTTCGCCGACGGAAAGGGCAAACCCCTGGTGGTAGAACGTCTCGATTTCGCCGACAAGAAGGCCCGGATGGAAGACCAGTCGCACCGGTATGCCCGGATGCTTTCTTCCTTTTCCTACAACCGAATTCGTGCCAACATCAGAGCCAGAGCCTTCGACAGGGGAATCGCCGTCTATGAACGGAACCCCGCCTACAGCTCCGTCATCGGAAGGTGGAAGTTCAACGAACGTTACGGGATTTCCGGCCATGTGGCCGCCGCGCTGGTCATCGCGCGGCGGGGCATGTCCCGGTATGGAAGACACCTTTCGGAACGACCCAATCGCCGCGATCGTAACGCCCTACTCTTACCCGCGAGGAATAGAGGCAGGCACGTGTGGTCGTTTTGGAGGAAGGTCGCCCGAAAGGAAGCGGCGCTTGCAGCGCGCAGACGGTCGGCAAAAAGGCAGGAAGAAAGCCGATCCCCTCGATCCGGGTCGCAACAGCAACCAAAGATCCCGACGAGGGAGACCACACCGTCTGCTGCGGGTGCGATTCCCGCACGCGAACCGTCACCAGTACCGTTCGGGTGACGTGTGGGCATTGTCATGTTTGTCCATGTTTTGAGGAACGGTTTGCCGCTGGTAGTGAACTTGGAGAAGAATTGCTCCCGCACCTCTTTGGGCACGGCTCCCTTGTTTGTGACGGCGATGACCGCAGGATCGCCCTCCTCGAGGGATACGGTGTGATGTCCCGGCATAGACAGAAGATGAGCTTCTGCCCGTTGATGGTGGTGGTAACGTTGCTGAGCTCCACATCGATCACGGTGCCGTCTTTCCGGAGATGCCTTGTTTCGAAATGATGGCCGTCCTCGCCGATATCCCTGAGCATGCATTCGAGCTCATGCTTCTGAAACTTGTGGTCCCAGTCCCATATCTGGAGCTGGCGGAGCTCATCCAGGGAATAGCCGAGCATACTGGCAAACTGCCTGTTCGCCTCGTAGACGCCGCCGCCTTTATCGAGGATGACAATGCCGTCCCTGGAGTGGTGGAACAGCACCTCCCAAGGGGATTTCTCCACCTCCGTCGGAAACCCATCTTTTCGAGACATGCCGATGGTCTCGTCCAGAGTCATGATATCCCCTCCTTATTCTGCCGACTTTTACTCAATTGTAGCGCATCCGGGCCATCGCTACCAACAAATTGTGCAGAATTTGCTTTCGTTTTTCTCATTTTCAGTCCATTGAGTGTCGCTCTCACCGCCGGGACAGGACAGGGGAACCGCAGGACCTTCTTCGCAATACACGGAGTCCCGGAGGGGATCCTCCGGGACTCCGTTGCATCCGTCGGTGGCATTCCACGCTCCCCGGATACCGGAGAGCGCACCGCGACAGCGGTGGGCTACAGCTTCCCCTCTTCCATGAACCGCCTGTTGGTCCCGCCGATGCGCCGGAAGTCCGGCTCCGCCGACCGGCCGATCCGCCCGGCAAAGGGACCGAGGTGTCCGCGCACCTCCGCGGGGTCCAGGGTGTGGTACCGCCCCTTTTCGTAGAGGATCCGGTCGTCCACGGCGGTCAGCACCACCTCGTCGCCGCGGCATCCGTAGACCAGATTGGGGACCAGGTTCCGCATGGGGTGGGTGTGGACGGGCATCATGGAAGGAGCGTCGAGATCCACCAGGATGTAATCGGCCCGTTTCCCCTCCTCCAGGCTGCCCACACTCTCTCCCAAACCGATGGCCTGTGCCCCCTCCACGGTGGCCATGCGGAGGACCTGCCAGGCGGGCATGGCCTCGGGATCGGCGAACTTGATCTTGTTGAAGAGGGCTGTGGCTTTCATCTCGCTGAACATGTTGTGGTTGTTGTTGCCCGGTGCCTGGTCGGAGCCCAGACCGACAACGCCGCCGGCATCCTGGAAGACCTTCGCCGGGGGAACGAGCCCGTCGATGATCCCGATGGAGTTGGAGCAGAGCACCATGGAGGCCCCGCTCCCGGCGGCCGTCCGGGTCTCCTCGTCGGTGGCGTCGGTCAGGTGGACGGCGATGAGCGATTCGTCCAGCAGCCCCAGCTCGGCCAGCCAGGGGATGGTGCGCCTGCCATAGCGCTGCACCATCTGGTAGGTCTCGCGGTCCCCCTGGGCGACATGGAGATGCACGAGGGTGTGGCGCTCCTTGGCGAGCCGCTGGATCTCCTGCAGGCTCCCGGCGCTGACGAAATCCGGCGCCATGGGACCGAAAAGGATACGAATCCGCCCCTCTGCCTTGCCGTGCCAGCGGTCAAAGAGATCCACCACCTCCTCCAGGCTGGGGGTGCGGGCGGCCCGGTCGATCTCGTAGAGCTCGCCGGGGGCGTAGACCCGGTCGGGGACCTCCCGGAAGAACTGGGTGAGCTGTCCGCGGATGCCGATCCGCTCTACGGCGGCGGCCTCGTCGTCGGTTTCGTTGTCGAAATTACAGATGGTGGTGGTCCCCGCGGCCAGGGCCTCCATGACACCCAGAAGGAAGCCGGTCCGGCGATCCTCGCACTGGAGGTGCCTGGCAAAGGGGACAAGCCCGGACATCATCCAGTCGGCTGTGTCCTGGGCCAATCCGCGGAGTACGGAGATCTCAAAGTGACAGTGGGCGTCGACGAAGCCCGGCAGTAGCAGCGTGTTTTCCCGGGAAATACACCGTTCCGGCAGGTAGGCGGCAAGGATATCCTCGCGCTTTCCAACGGCAACGATCTTCCCGGCCTCGATGGCCAGGGCGTGGTCCGCCCGGTAGCCCACGCCGCTCCCCTGCATGGTCATCACATGGGGAGCGGCCACTACTGTGTCCACCTTGCGCTGTGCCATGTCGGACTACCCCTTCTCCCGGACGAGGGGGAGCGAGGAGCAGTGGACACCTCCACCGTGTTTCGTGCACTCCTCCCAGCAGACCGGAAGAACGGTGACGCCCCTCTTCTCCAGGATCTCCCGGCTCCAGGTTCCCCGTTCGTCCATGATGACTACGCCGGGACGAATGGTCAGCACGTTGACCGCATAGCCCACGTCACGGTAGTCGGCGAAGATCATCTCGATCCCCAGCTCCCCAAGGCGGTCGAGGAACCAGTAGGGAAGACGCTCCACATTGACGATGGCCTTGTCGTGGTCGACCATCACGATGCCGCCGTCGATGTGCATGGCGTATCCCGGCAGGGGGACACGGATGAGCTCGATCCCCAGGAGGTTCAGGACCTCCTCCACCTGGTCCGCACCGCTCGCGTTGCCCCGGAAGCTCATCCCGATGGCGGCGTGGGTCTCGTCGAGCAGACAGAAGCTGCCGCCTTCCATCAGTCCTTCGCCGGCGATGGTCCGGTAGACCGGCATGCCCAGTTCCGCCACCTTGCGAAGGAGGTAGAGCTCCTCGCCGCGGCGCCCGGTCCCGTAGGGTTTGCCCACGGGGCCCATGCGGGAGATGATGACGCCGCCGTCCACCACCATCCCCATGTCCCGGGTGAACATGCAGTTGGGGTCACGTGGGCCGCCCTCCATGAAGACCACCTCCACGTCGTTCTGCCGCAGCACCTCGACAAAGGAGTCGTGCTCGGCCTGCATCTTCTGGAGGTCCGGGGCTTTGTCGGACCGGAAGTACCACTGCTCGTCCTCGTCGATGATGGCCTCGATCTCGGGGTCGTAGCGTCCTCCCCTCTGCATGACGTCGATCTCCTCGCCGGGGCGGTGGAGGAGAACCGTTTTGAGGGTCCCTACGTCGTTTCTGACGCCCCAGCGGCGGCCCCAGACCCGCCGCTGCATCTCCTCCTCGGAGAAGGCCGGCCGGGCTTTGGGGGGGATGCGTTCCAACACGCGATGGTAGTACTGCGGACTGTTCTGCAATGAAGCCATGATGGATTCCTCCTAGAGTTCTTCGCGTTCCAGAAAGGCGGTCATGCAGTGCAGCGAGCCATAGCCTTTCATCAGTTCCGAGACATCGGCGGAGAGCACCTCCACGCCCGCCCCTTCCAGTGCCTTCCGTGTCTGGGGGTTGCCCGCGGGCATGACCACCAGCCCCGGTTCTATGGCCACCAGATTCACCGCGCTGCCGTGCTTCACCTCTTCGATGGAGGGTGCCTCGATCAGCTGGAAGCCCCGCTTCCGGAGGGGCTCGATGATGTCGTAGGGGGTCTGCCAGGGGAAGATCAGAAGCTTCTTCCGGTCCACGGGATTCAGCAGGCCGTCCAGGTGGGCATGTCCCCAGGGGATCTGGAAGTGCATGATCTGCCCCACGTCCATGGTCCGCACCACGTCCTCCACCTGACGGACCCCTTCGGCGTTGGCCCGCACGCCGGTGCCGAGGATCAGTGTGTCGCGGTCGATCCACATGCCGCAGGCGCCCTCGAAGTACCCCTTCCCCGAGATGGTGCGCAAAATCGGGCAGCCGATCTGTGCCAGGGCCTTGGCCACTGCGGGCTCCTCGCCCCGCCGGAAGCGGGTGGCCTGACGGCAGAGGATGGCGCCCTCCGGGGTGCCCAGCACATTGTCGCGCATGAAGAGCGCGTTGGGCCGGTCGTCCCGCTGTTCCTCCACGTAGAAGACCTCCACGCCGTGGTCCCTGTAGATCTGTGTGAAGGCGTCGTGCTGGTCCCGGGCTTTCTGCGGGTCCATCACGTCGCCCCAGCGCCAGGCGGCGGGGTCCTTGACGGCCTCGATCTCCCTGCCGGGCCGCCGGACCAGGCAGGCTCTCAGCTTGCCGACCTCCGAGGAGACACTCCACCGGCGTCCCCAGACGCCGGGCAGGTCTGCCTCGAAGGAACTCTCTTCGCTGAACCATTTCTCGCCGTAATCATCGTCAAAGCGTTCCGCTGCAGATGTTGTCTTGTCACTCACGGTGGCCACCCCCTGGTTATGAAGGATCTGTCTCTACAGCATACCCTATTTCCGCCGTTTCAGGCCTCCGCCTGGTCGGCGGCGACAACCAGGGAGAAGCAGGAACCATTGTATTTCCGGATGCCCTTCTCGCCGGTTACATAGCCCCCCTCGCCGCGTCGGGCCGCCCTGGCCAGGTGGTGCATCTCCTGCAGGACCTCCAGGCGGTCACAGGGATCGTTGTGGCTGGGCAGCAGGAGGCCGGCTTCATCCAGGCGGGGCAGGATGCGCTCTTCGAAGGTCTCGATGAAGACATCCAGATCCCCCCAGGGCAGGTAGGTGTAGACGCAGCCGGTGTAGAAATTGTCGCCTGTCCAGAGGTACCCCTTTTCTTTTTCCAGGAACATCAGGTGGTCCGGGGCGTGGCCCGGGGTGTGGATGGCCTCCAGGGCACGGCCTCCGAGATCGATCATCTCTCCGTCGGCGATCCAGTGGGTCACCCTGTAGGGAGGGACGCAGTAGGTCTCCTCGTAGAACGGCTGCGGGAGAGGCTTGCGCAGACTCCCGGGCTGGATGGCGGCACGGGCGTGTTCGTGGGACACGCCAAGGGCCGCGGTCTCGCGGGTGACCCGGTGGTCGTAGGCCCAGACCCCGTCGAAGAGGTAGTTGCCGCCGATGTGGTCCACATGTCGGTGGGTGTTGACCACAAAGACCGGCAGGTCGGTGAGGCCGCGCACCAGCTCCCGGATGTCGGCCAGGTTGTCTCCCGTGTCGATGAGGGCGGCGCGTTGCGCCCCCATGACGAGATAGCTGACGTTCTCGTCGAACTGTCCGTCCTCGTTGATGATCAGCGTTTTCTCGTCGAGGCGGTAGACGGTGTACCAGCTCTGCCCTGTTTCGAGCTGCTCCAGGTTCTCGTATCCCCGGCGCGGCAGGGCGTCCCACCAGTTCCGGGGACGGATCAGTTCGTTCTCGGTCTTATCGGCCACGGTTGCATCGCTCCTCTCTGTCGGTCTGCGGCTGTCGCCGCTGCGGGCGCTCGGAACACCTTCGCCGGTCGCCCCTGTGAAGCCGGCGCAGAGGGAGATCCTCTGCGCCTTTTGGACACCTTCGGTATGGAACGGCCCTCTCAGCGCTCTTCCCTGGCGTAGCGCGCCTTGACGGATCTGTTCATGACAAAGAGCGCGCCGGCGACGAGAACCAGTGCGGCGGCCAGGCCGGCCATGTTGGCTCCCGTGGCACCGGCCACAAGGAATCCGCCGATGGCGCCGAACCCGACGACCAGGCCGTATGGCAGCTGGGTGCGGACGTGTTCGATATGGTCACAGGCGGCGCCGGTGGAAGACATGATAGTGGTATCCGAAATGGGGCTGCACTGGTCGCCGAAGAGCCCCCCGCCGACGACCGCCGCGCTCACCAGGGGAACGGAGATGCCGAGATCGGCGGCCATCGGGATGGCCAGGGGCATCATGATCGCCCAGGTGCCCCAGGAGGAACCTGTGGCGAAGGCGATGAAGGCCCCGATCACGAAGATCAGCGCCGGAATGATGGGGGCGGCGACAAAACGATCGGCGAAGGTGATCAGGAAGTCGTTGAGGTGCATCTCGCCGGCCACACCGCCGATGGACCAGGCCATGATCAGGATCATCGGAACGATCATCAGCTGAATGACCCCGTTGATCCAGCTGTCGGCGGCTGTTTTGTAATCCATCAGTTTCGAGGAGACCGCCATGATACCCGCGAAGAGCGCACCCACCAGAAAGCCGGTGATGATGGCCAGGACGATATTCGCCTCCAGGAAGGAGCCGCGGAAACCATTGGCGGCGATGTCGCCGCTCCAGAAGATGACGCTGAAGATACTGACAAAGAGGGCGAGCAGGGGAACGGCGAAGTTCCTCATCTTCACGCCGTTGCTGGAGGCATCGTCCTCGTCGCCGATCTCCACAAGCGGTTTGTCGGTCTCTTTCATGAGTTTGCCCGTCTTGACGGCCCTGTTCTCCGCTTCGTACATGGGACCGATATCCATATTGGTCCGCACCACGAAAAGAACGGCCAGCATGGCGAAGATCCCGTAGAAATTACAGGGCAGCATCTGGACATAGAGGGACCAGGGATTTTCGCTCAGCCCCAATGCTGTGGCCTGCGCGGCGATCAGGCCGGTGATGAAGGGACCGTAGCTGCTGATGGGGGACATGGCCGCCAGGTTGCAGCCCATGGAATCGAGGATGTAGGCCAACTTGACCCGCGATACGTTGAATTTGTCGGTAATGGGCCGCATGATGGTCCCCAGCGTCAGTGTGGGCTCGGTGTAGAGGAATGCAAAGGCCGAGAACCAGGTGATGGTCATCGCGGATTTGCGGCTTTTGATCCGCGAGCCGGCGTACTCCGCCAGGGCCTGGCTGCCCTTGGCGGCCTTAATCATGTAGACAAACCCCCCGCAGACGCTAACGAGGATCAGGAGGCCGGCGTTCCAGGAATCGGCGATGGCGGGGATCATGAAATCCGTCACCACGGTGACAAAGCCCACCAGCGGATTCCACCCCGTGATGATGGTAGCGCCCAGCCAAACCCCCACAAAGAGAGAGATGATCGTCTGCTTGGTGATCAATGCCAGGGCAATAGCCAAAAGAGGGGGCAACAGCGAAAGGAATCCATACTCTTCCATGATAACCTGCTCCTTTCTCGACATTGCTTGTTCGGTGCGCCGGCCGCTTCTGCGACAGCGCGTGCGATTGTCGGGAACCCCTCCACCGTTACACTCTGCCGGACACGGCGGCTTTCTCCACGCTGTGTGTCCGGGGGCAGGGTTTCCCTATTTCACTCCCGGCGGTTCAGGGATTCGTAGGAGGTCCAGATGTGCCGTTCCATGGCTTCCCGCGCGGCCTCAGGCTCTCCGGCGAGGATGGCCTCGGTGATCGAGCCATGGTCGTAGTAGGTGAATCCGTAGGGACCGTCGTAGGATTGCTGCTGCGGCTCCGAGGGATCGCGGAAAAAGGCGTCGTAGGAATAGATATAGAGCTGTGAGCGCCAGTAGCACTGCTTGAGGAAACGCACGATGTACGGGTTGCCGCTGGCCTCGGCGATGGTGGTATGGAAACGGTTGTTGCATTCGGTAAAGTGTTCGCGGTTCCAGTGCTGGAAGATCTCCGCCATTTCCTGCTGCAGGCTCTCCAACTGGGTCCGCAGCTGCGGCGTGACGCGGGTCGCCGTCTGCTCCGCAGCCAACCCCTCAAGCCTTGCGCGGACCTGGAAGACCTGCTTGCGGTCCTCGCCGGTCAGCCGGGCCACTGCGTATCCCTTGGGCTGGACCCGTTCGAGAAGCCCCTCGGCGATCAGCTCGCGGATGGCGGTGCGCACGGGGGTCCGGCTCATGCCCAGCTGCTCCGCCAGCTGATTCTCGCTGACGGTGTTCCCCGGAGAGGACACGTGGTTGAGGATCTGCCGGGCGATCTGCTCCTTGGCTCTGCTCTCGGCACTCTGGTTCGGCTGTTCCGTATTCATCGTTGCCTCCTCTGGTTCGTTTGGGTTCGATGGTTCGGGATCCTTCTCTCGATACTGCCCGGGATCCCAAACGTCAGGCACCAATACTACACGATTGCCGTCATGGGTCCATGTACCCCGCAACGCAACCGAAGGGCCTGCCTCACAGAGGGGCTGGGCCACCACACTCTCTAGCTGCTGCCGCTTCGCAGCAGCGTATCTTACGTGCATCGCAACAGCATCAAAGGTCATACTACGGCGCTCTACCGCGGAAGTGTCGCCGGAGACATTTCCGGCATGCCAGGGGAACAACCGTCAACAAGTCTGGGAAATCCATCACCTCCCCGCTGTACGCATTCCTCCGGTACGACCAGGCAGGAACGCGTCGGTTCTCTGTGCATCTGTTGCGGAAACGGACTGACTGCAAACGGAGCGGCGAAGGGGCTCTGTCGATACCGGAACGAAAAAATGGCGACACAGCCATGCAAGGATATCCGGCGGTGTGTTGTTGGGATCCTAGCATAAATACAAGCTGGGATCCCAAAAGCAACGCCATTATCACGCAGGCTGAATGTTCTGTCAACTCTTTTTCCTGTGACTATGAAGACAGGAGGACTCCTTCACTTGGTGGGGAACCACGGCACATGGTGGCAGAGAACACGGACGCCCGGACCGAGGTCTGGGTTACTTCGCTAAGATTATGATGTGACCTGCATACCGCGGAGGGAGAAGGCACAACGACAGGGCATCGGAGGGGGAGATCGGAACACCGTCCCGAGGCCGTTGCCGTACTCATGCCAACAGGTTGCGGCCGGAGTGCCGGAGCCCTTCCTCCCGGCTCCCGCCATGACATCTTCATCCTCTCCCGTGGCCGGTCTCTCCACCGCCACCTGCGGTCTTCTCCGCCGATCAGCGGAATCGTCCTTCAGCAGGGCCGTTTCTGCTGTTTTTCCATGTGTACCGCCGCTTTCTTTGCTATAATCACTACCATGATGACACCCAATTGGAAGTTCAACGGAAACTGGAACAGTGGTGAGGAGCATTCCCGCCCCCGGCCGCCCAGTCTGCCGCCCGGTCTGGGCAAGAAGATCGCAATCCCTGTCATTGCGGTATTGGCGCTTTTGATAGGATCGCCGCTCTTGTCCAAATTCTATACCGAGCTGCTCTGGTTCAAGGCAACGGAGTATGAAGGCGTTTTCTGGATCCGTCTGTGGCCGCAGTGGGCACTCTTCCTGATCGCTGCCGCCATGGGTTTTGTGATTCTTGTGGCAAACTGGCGCTTCGCCCACCGGTCGGCGACCTCCGATCTCCCTCCGGATGATCAGACATCGCCGCTGCTCTTCCCCGGCGCGAAGTGGATCCTCCTGGGTCTGGCGGCGCTTGTGGCGCTGAACAGCGGCGCAGGGGCGAAGGAAAACTGGATCATGATCCTGCAGTACTTCAACAAGACGCCCTTTGGCACGGAGGATCCCATCTTCGGCAAGGACGTTACGTTCTACGTCTTCCAGCTGCCCTTCTTCCGCTTCCTGCGGGGGTGGCTGCAGGGGATCATTATCCTGTCGCTCTTCGGCACCGCCGCCATCTACGGCCTGGGCAAGATGCGGGAGATCCAGCAACAGCAGCGCTTCTCCATCTCCCGAACCGCGCAGACCCACCTGGCGGCCCTGGCGGCCATTCTGGCCCTGCTGTTCGGCCTGGGATTCTGGCTGCAGCGGTACAACCTGCTCTTCTCCGAGAGCGGTGTGGTCTTCGGCGCCGGCTACACGGACATCCACGCCCGGCTCCTGGCGCTGAACGTGATGGCCATCCTCACGGTGGTGGTCGGCGGACTGATCCTCTACACCATCCGCAAGCGCACCTGGAAGTCCGCGGCCGTCCTGATCGCCTTCTGGGTGGGCACCTCGGTGATCCTGCAGGGCATCTACCCGGGGATCATCCAGAAATACCTGGTGGGACCCAACGAGTTCCAGCGCGAACAGGAGTACATCAACTACAACATCGACGGAACCCTGGAAGGCTACGGCCTCAGCAACCTCAAAACGGAATCCATGACGCCGGAACAGTCGGTCACCCGCGAGGAAGTGAACGCTAACCCGGGAACAATGAACAACATCCGTCTCTGGGACTACGCCCCGCTGCTGCGCAGCTTCAAGCAGCTGCAGGAGATCCGCTCCTACTACGACTTCCCCGATGTGGATATCGACCGCTACCATCTCGACGGAGCCTACCGCCAGGTCATGGTCGCCGCCCGGGAGCTGGACATGAACAAGCTCCAGAATCCCACCTGGGTCAACCGGCACCTGGAGTTCACGCACGGGTACGGCATTGTCATGAGTCCCGTGAACGAGAGCACCGAAAGCGGGCTGCCCAATTTCTTCATCGAGGATCTGCCGCCGAAGATCGGCGTGCCCCTTTCCATCGACAGGCCGCAGATCTACTACGGGGAGAACCCCTCACCCTACGCCCTCGTCAACACCGAGGTGGCGGAGTTCGACTATCCCATGGGGGCGCAGAACGCCCGGACCCACTACAGCGGCAGCGGCGGGGTGCCCATCGGATCGACGCTGAATCAGCTGGCCTTCACCCTCCGTTTCACCGACACGGAGCTGCTCTTTACGGGCTCACTCAAGGACGAAAGCCGCATCATGTTCTACCGCAATGTGCAGGAGCGGCTGCGGAAGGTCGCGCCCTTCCTGCTCTTCGACACCGATCCCTACCTCTCGGTGATCGACGGCCGTCTGGTGTGGATCCAGGACGCCTACACCACCTCCGACAGCTACCCCTACTCGCAGCCGGTGAACCTCGGCGGCGGCCGGGACCGCAGGGGGACGAACATCAACTACATCAGAAACAGCGTGAAGGCCACGGTGGACGCCTACGACGGCAACATGACCTTCTACATCGCCGATACGGATGATCCGGTGATCCGCACCTGGTCGAAGGTCTTCCCCGGCCTCTTCGAGCCCATGGACGCCATGTCCGAGGGCCTGCGGAGCCATATCCGCTATCCCATGGCGCTCTTCCAGATCCAGAGCGAGGTCTATCGCACCTACCACATGACCAACGCCAACACCTTCTACAACAAGGAGGACGTCTGGCGGCTGGCCACGGAGGGACCCCAGCTCTCGGAGCCCTACTACGTCATCATGCGGCTCCAGGAGGAAGGCGACGAGGAGTACGCGCTGATCTCGCCCTTCATGCCCGTGGGACGTGACAACATGATCGCCTGGATGGCCGGGCGCTCCGACGGCGACAAGTACGGCGAGCTGCTGCTCTACAAGTTCCCCAAGCAGACCCTGGTCTACGGGCCGTCGCAGATCGAGGCGCTCATCGACCAGAACCCCGAGATTTCGGCCCAGCTCTCGCTCTGGAGCCAGCGCGGCTCCAACGTGATCCGGGGGAACATGCTCATCATCCCCATCAGCAATTCGCTGCTCTACGTACAGCCGCTCTATCTGCGGGCCGAGCGGGGCGAGCTGCCGGAGCTGAAACGGGTGATCCTCTCCACAGGCGACAAGATCGTCTGGGACCAGACGCTCGACGGAGCACTGCGCAAGCTTCTGGGCGAGAAACCGGCGACTGTCACCCAGCCCGGCGAGGAAGAGAGAGAAGGAGCCGCCGAACAGAAGGCCGGCACACCTCTTACCGGGGATATGCAGAGCCTGATCCGGCGGGCCGGTGAGCATTACGAGAAGGCCCAGGAGGCGCTCCGCTCCGGTGACTGGGAGACCTACGGAGAGGAAATGGACGCCGTCGGCAAGACGCTGCGTCATCTGAAGGGACTGCCTGAGGAGGGACCCGCCGCACCCCAACCCACGGGGACGGCAACACCCCAGCCGCAGAGCATGGAGGAGCTGCCCCGAACAGAGACCGAATCGCAGCCGCAGATCGGGACAGAGGCGCCTACGGACAACCAGTAACGGCGCACCGAAAACGACAGCGACCGCAACAGATGCGCAGCGGGGGGATTCCTCCGCTGCGTTCTTTCTCGGGAAGAGGCCGAGCCGCCGCTGTATCCGCCACACCGGCGGGTTGTGTTCGCAATGTTTTGACAGGCCGCTAGAGGCAATGTACAATCGGTCTAACATTTTCTTCAAGTGAAGTTTCCTTCCCCGCTGGAAGGCTTGCCTTCGTTCTTTCCCTGTTGGTCGATGAACATAGAGGGAACCACCGGAACCGGCCAGGCACGGCGGGGCCCCACTCTGCGCAGCGCTTGTCTGGTCCGTGGAGAGGAGTGACCGTTCACGGCAGGAGAGAAAGCCGTGAAGCGATCTGGAAGGGGGGAGGCAGAGGACGGTTTTGCGAGAGGGAGTACAGGCGGGACACATCTGTCGAATCCGGGGACGCTCACCCGGAACAGAGGAACCGAACCAGAGCTGGAGGTGTACGGAGTGAAAAAGACACTGTTTGTTTTGTTCGCAGGGGCACTCGCCCTGACACTGCTCGCCGGAAGCGCATTCGCCGCCCAGTCCACCATCGACAAGGTGCTGGAGGAGAAGAAGATCGTCATCGGAACCGCCCCCGGGTATCTCCCCTTTGAGATGAAAGACGGCGAAGGAAACTTCATGGGCTACGACGTCGACCTGGGCCGGGCCATCGCCGAGGATCTCGGTGTTGAGGTGGAATTCAAGCAGTTTGAGTTCTCCGGCCTGATTCCGGCGCTGCAGGTGGGCGAGATCGATCTGCTCATCGCAGGCATGACCATCCGGGGCGACCGCGCCCTGGCGGTGAGCTTCCCCGACCCCTACTACGCCACGGGCCAGGTCGTCATGGTCCCGGCGGGCGACAGCACCACCGAATCCTGGGAAGACCTGGACAAACCGGGCAAGCGCATCGCCCTCTCCCAGGGAACCACCGGCGCTCTGCTTGCCAAGGAGATCTTTGACGAGGCCCAGATCCTGGACTTCCCCACCTTCCCCGAGGCAGCCGCCGCCCTCGTGCAGGGTGCCGCCGACGGGATCATCTACGACGAACCGGGTGTGCGGATGTACGAGGCCATGCATCCCGAATCGGTCCGCGGTATCTACGACCTCATCAGCTGCGAGAACCTCGGCATCGGCGTCCGGCACAACGACTTCGCCACCATCCAGTGGCTCAACTCCTTCCAGCAGAACTACCTGGGCAGCCCGGAAGAACTGGCATCCCGGGCCAAGTGGTTCGAGTCCACCGAGTGGATGGAGAAGATGGAGCAGAAATAGCACAACCGCAACCGAGGACGCCCCCGGAGCCGCCTGGCTATTCCGGGGGCGCGCCCTTCGTCTGAAGGAGGGATCCTGTGTACACAACCGACTGGGACGTGATCATCAATAACCTTCCTCTCTTTCTGGAAGGTGCCCTGCTGACGCTGAAGATCTCCTTTCTGTCCCTTGTCCTGAGCATTCCCATCGGCGCCTTCGCCGGCCTCTGCAGGGTTTCAAGAAACCGGGTCATCAACTTCATTGCATCCTGTTATGTCGAATTCTTCCGGGGGGTACCCCTGCTTGTCCTCCTGATGTGGATCTTCTTCGTCCTCGGGAGGTTCCTCCGCCTGGGCTCCTACTGGTCGGCCATCGCCGGCCTGGCCATCTTCTCCGGGGCCTTTGTGGCGGAGATCGTCCGCGCCGGCATCCAGGCCATCCCGCGGGGGCAGATGGAATCGGCCCGGGCCACGGGCATGACCTACGGCCAGGCCATGAAACTGGTCATCCTGCCCCAGGCGGTGCGCAAGGTGCTGCCGCCGCTGGCGTCGCAGTTCATTATCCTCATCAAGGACTCCTCGCTGGTTTCCGTGATCTCCGTGGTGGACCTCACGCTGATCGGAAAGAACCTTGTGGCCACCACCTTCCGCTCCATCGAGGTCTATTCCTTTATCGCCGTCATCTACTTTACAATGACGTTCTCGCTTTCGAAGTTCATCGCCTTCTTCGAGCGAAGAATCGTACGGGAGTAACGAGGTCATCATGAACGACAACATCGCCATCTCAATCAGAAACGTCTCCAAGAGCTTCGGATCCCTGCAGGTGCTGAAGGATATCAACTTCGACATCCCCAGCTCCCAGGTCTTCGCCTTCATCGGGCCCAGCGGAGCCGGGAAGAGCACGCTGGTCCGGACCATCAACGGGCTGGAAGGTATCGACGAGGGGGAGATCCTCGTGGAGGGGGTCTCCGTCCACGACCGGAAGACCAATGTCAACAAGGTGCGCACCAACATCGGCTTTGTGGCCCAGTCCTTCAACCTCTATCCCCACCTGGACGTGCTGAACAATGTCACGCTGGCCCCGCGCAACGTCAGGGGCATCGGGAAAGAGGAGGCCGAACAGCATGGCCGGGAGACCCTGGCCTCCCTGGGACTGGCCGACAAGGAAACCGCCTACCCCAGCCGCCTCTCGGGGGGACAGCAGCAGCGGGTAGCCATCGCCAGAGCCCTGGCCATGGAACCCAGCGTGATCCTCTTCGACGAGCCCACCTCGGCGCTGGATCCCGAGCTGATCAAGGAGGTCCTGGACGCCATGCGGCAGCTGGCGCACACCGGGCTGACCATGGTGGTGGTGACCCACGAGATGAACTTCGCCCGGGAGATCTGCAACCAGATCGTCTTCATGGACTACGGGAAGGTGCTGGAGGTCCTGCCGCCGGGGGAATTCTTCTCCAATCCCCGCACCGACCGGGCCAGGGAGTTCCTCAGCAAGATCCTCCACCACTGAAACAACCAGGATAGAAAACCAGAGATATCCCCCGCCCTGCGGGGACCCTCCGGTACGGCCGCAGCAGCGTCGCCCCGCCCAGGGCGTGCCATCGAGACAGGGCGGGGCGCAGCTGTCGGAAATCTTTTACGATTCCGCAAGCCTACCGTTGTCCAAAGCGGGGCAATCTGTGGTATTGTGACAGCACCATGAAACGTATCTTTATCTCCCCCACCTATGGACCGATGACCTTCCGCGATATGATGGACGACATCGCCGGGTTTGTCGGCTCCGAAAGCGGTCGGTACCGATTTATCGTCGGCTGCGACAGCCAGGCGCGGCAGGAGGGGGTCCGCTTCGTCAGTGCCATTGTGGTGCACCGGGTCGGCAAGTTCGGGCGCTATTTCTGGGCCCGGGAGCTGGTTCCCGGCATCGCCAAGATGAGCTTCAAGGAGCGGATCTTCGAGGAGACCTCCCGGAGCATCGAGCTGGGCAACAAGATCATGGGCTATATCGACGAGAAGCGGTACAGGATCATCCGCAACAAGAAGCAGATGGAGATCCACCTGGACGTGGGCTACAACGGGCGGACCAGCGAGATCATCAACGCCGTCATCGGCATGGTGAAGGCCTACGGCTACACCCACTGCGTCAAGCCCGATTCCTGGGGAGCCTGCTCCGTAGCCGACCGCTACAGCAAATAACGACACGCCGCTGCGACCACCGACATCCCTGCCAACGCCCCTGCCGTCCATTCCACCCAACGGCGACGCTCCGGCGGGATGCCGCATTACCGGAGACGGTTTTCCTGTGGCATCCGCCGGTGTGGCGTGTGTTGTGCTCTGCATCCGGCGGACCCTCCACTGGTGGCCGCCGGATATGTTGTGGTGTATGGTATCCCTCGGCGTCTGCGGAGCCCCGGCACCAGAGGGGCCTCCGCAGAACCCGCCGCAATCCCACAGAGAAATGAGGAAGAACAATGCTTCGTACAAACCGCGACAAGACCGTAGCCTTCGCCCTGCAGTGCCAGCCCGGCCAGCCCCGCTCCAAGGGCAACTGGGGCGTCGACGACGAAGGCGCACCCTTTCTGCTCCCCGGCATCGGGGGCATCACCCTGAATGTCCAGGTAGGCGATTCCGCCTTCGGCTGGTCCGGCGACCACGTGGAGCCGGGGGTGAGCTGCACGGCCGACACCAACAAGCCCTTCGACCACCCCAACATCTCGCTGCAGCTCTACGCCTGCGCGGGCAACCGGGCCCGGGTCACCTCCGGCGAGGCCAAGGGGGCCACCGGCAGGGTGGTGGGCCACCACGGCGGCTCGGAGCACGTGATCGTGGACTTCCCCAGAGAGGCCAAGGAGCAGATGACCTACAGCGACACCATCATGATCACCGGCCGGGGACAGGGGCTGAAGCTCCTGGACCACCCCGACATCCATCTGTTCAACCTGGACCCGGACTTCCTGGACGCCATGAACATCGAAGAGGAAGAGGGGAGACTCCGCGTGCCGGTGACCACCATGGTGCCCGCCGTCTGTATGGGCTCCGGCGTCGGTGCGGCCCACGTGGGCAAGGGCGACTACGACATCATGACCACCGACCGGGAGACAGTGGAGCAGTACGGCATCGACAAGATCCGCTTCGGCGACATCGTGGCGCTGCTGAACCACGACAACCGCTACGGCCGGGCCTACCGCAAGGGGGCGGTGAGCATCGGCATCGTGGTGCACAGCGACTGCCTGCGCGCCGGCCACGGACCGGGGGTGGCCACGCTGATGACCGCCGGTTCGCCGCTGATCGAGCCCGTCCTGGATCCCAGGGCCGGCATGGCCGACCTGCTGGGGATCGGCACCCAGACAGACTAAGCCTCTCCACAACCTGCCAAAGGACCGTCACAGGGACCGGGGCGCGCCCCGGTCCCTGTTGTATGCAGCACCCCGGAGCTTGACAATCCCCGGGGCTCTGCCTATATTGTCTGTATACTGAGATTGTACACACACTGTGCAGGAAGAGGTGACGCTTGTGAAGAAGAAGGTAATCGTGCTCGGCGGCGGTCTGGTGGGCTCCGTCATGGCGCTGGATCTGGGCGCCGACGACGACTACGACGTGACGGTGGCCGACAGGAGCGCCGAGGCGGCGGCGAAGATCGAGAAGAAGTCCGGCGGCAGGGTGGGCACCCGGCAGGATGTGGACTTCGCCTCGCCGGCGTCCATCCGGGACGCCGTGAACGACTACGATCTCGTGGTGGGGGCCGTGCCGGGCTCCATGGGCTACGCCATGATGGGCGCCGTCATCGAGGCGGGCAGAAGCATGTCGGACATCAGCTTCATGGGCGAGGACTACTTCCAGTGGGACGCCAGGGCCAAGGAGGCGGGCGTCACGCTGATGGAAGACGTGGGCGTCACGCCGGGCTTCTCCAATGTGCTGATCGGCAGCGCCGTCCACGAGCTGGACGAGGTGGAGGATATCGACATCTACGTAACAGGTCTGCCCCTCTGTCCGGAACCGCCGTTCAACTACAAGTTCGTCTTCTCCCCAGACGACTGCCTGGAGGAATACGTGCGGCCCGTACGGCTGAAGGAAAACGGCAAGGTGATCACCAAGCCGGCCCTGGCCGACAACGAGGTCTACGACTTCGACCTGCCCGGCATCGACGTCCCCCGGATGGAGGGCTTTCTCACCGACGGCCTCCGGTCGCTGCTCACCACCATCCCCCAGGCCACCAACATCCGGGAGAAGACGCTGCGCTATCCCGGTACCGCGGAGAAGCTGGCCTTCCTGCGCGACGTGGGGATGTTCTCGCTGGATACCATCGAGGCCGGCGGCGTGAAGGTGCGCCCCCGGGACGTCTTCGCCTCCCTGGCCTTCCCCAGGATGACCCTCGGCGAGGAGGAGCGGGAGTTCACCTTCCTGGAGCTCGACGTGAAGGGCAAGAAGGACGGCAAGGCCACCACCTACCGCTTCTCCATGTACGACGAGCGGGACGACGACACGGGCTACACCTCCATGGCCCGCACCACCGGCTTCCCCTGCGTGATCATGGCGCGGCTGATCGCCGAAGGCATCGTGGACCGGCCGGGCGTCAACGCACCGGAACACATCGGCGACAACCCCAAAGCGGTGCAGCGCTTCATCGCAGAGATGGAACAGCGCGGCGTCACCGTCCGCAAGGAGATCCTGAACTAGAACGGCGATGACACAGGAGAAGGGGTCCCGCGAAGAGGCAACCTACGAACGCATCCGCAACGCCATCCTGCTGCACCGGATCCGGCCGGGCGAACGGCTCTCGGAACCGCTGATCGCGAAACAGCTGCAGGTGAGCCGGACGCCGGTGCGTGCGGCGCTCCGCCGCCTGGCTTCGGAGGGGTTGGTGGAGATCCGGCCCAACTCGGGGGCCGAGGTGGTGGCGCCGTCGACCACCACGGTCCGGGAGGTCAGCTGTATGCGCATGCTCCTGGAGCCGGAGGCCGCCGCCCTCGCCGCGGCGCAGCAGGAGAGGGAAGCCACCGCCGATGCGCTCCGGAGTGCGGTGGAATGTGAGGAAGAGGCCTTCCGGAAGCGCCATATCGACGGCTACATCCGGGCCAACCACCACTTCCACCACTGTCTGGCCGAGGCGTCGGGCAATCGGCTGCTGCAGCAGGACATCGAGCGCTACCTCAACATGAGCGATATCCTGCTCTATCTGCTGGACCCCTTCTACGAGGTGGCCGACGAGGAGATGGCCTCGCCGGAGGAACACAGGGCGATCATCGGGGCACTGCAGAAAGGCGACGCCGCCACCGTCCGGGACCGGATGCGCCATCATATCGCCCACTCCAGCTGGTACCTGGAAACCGACGACGACGATGCCGTGGAGAGCCTCCAGCGACGGCTCTCCACCGATCCCTTCGCGGAACTGTAGCGAAAAGGAACCAGCCGCAGGCAACAGACAGAGGGCCGGGGGAGTCCCCCGGCCCTCTGTGTAGACCATGCTACGGAACCAGCCGGTTCAGGAGACCAGCTCCTTCACGGCGGCGATGGTGCGCTGCACCTCTTCCTCGGTGTTGTAGAGGGAGATGCCCAGCCGCGTGACGCCGCCCTGGTCCAGCAGACCCAGCACCTCCATGGGACGGATGCCGTAGAAGTGGCCGTCCCAGGCGAGGATACCCTTCTCGTTGAGATGCTTGCAGACGTCGATGGGGTCAAAGCTGTCCAGGGTGAAGGAGACGGTGGGGGTGCGGCGCTTGGTGTCGAAGGTGGGGCCCACCAGGGTCAGGCCGGGGATGGTGGCCAGACCGCTGTAGAGTGTTTTGGCCAGCTCGTGTTCGTAGCAGAAGATGCGTTCCATGGCGCTCACCACCTGCTCGCGCCTGGTGGCCCCGGTGCCCATGCCGGCGATGTAGTCCACGGTGGCCTTCACGCCGGCGATGCCCTCGTGGTTCAGGGTGCCCGTCTCGATACAGAAGGGGAAGCACTGCTCCTGGGTGCGCAGCCGGTCCACCGGCAGACGGCCCAGGGTGCCTTCCTTGCTGTAGAGGATGCCCACATGGGGGCCGTAGAACTTGTAGGCCGAGCAGAGCAGGAAGTCCACGCCCATGTCCAGGACGTCGATGGGGAAGTGCGGCGCGTAGTGGACGGCGTCCACCAGCAGCCAGGCGCCGACCTTGTAGGTGAGCTCCCGGGCCAGCTCCACATTGTTGACGGTGCCGATGGTGTTGGCCGACAGCCCCATGCACATCAGACGGGTGCGCTCGGTGACCTTGGTGCGCATGTCCTCCTCGTCCAGGGTGCCGTCGGGTCCCAGGGCCACCTCGCGGACGATAACGCCGCTGTCGCGCAGGGTCAGCCAGGGGCCCCGGTTGGCCTCGTGGTCCAGCTGGGTGACAAGCACCTCGTCGCCGGGCTGGAAGATCCGCTCGAAGGCCCGGCTGAGGGCGAAGGCCAGAGAGGTCATGTTGGCGCCGATGGAGATGTCCTGCGGTCCGGCGGCGCCGAGCATGTCGGCCATGGCCTTCCGGGCTTCCTCGATGACCACGTCGGTCTCGTTGGTGGTGATGTTGAAGCCGTGGGTGTTGCTGTTGCAGGTCTGGTAGTACCAGACGACGGCGTCGACCACCTGCCTGGGCGTCTGGGTGCCGCCGGGGCCGTCCAGATAGGCCAGCTGGTGGCCGTTGTAGCTCCGTTCCAGCGACGGGAAGTCCGCCCGCCGCTCGACGATATCCCTGTACTGTTCCTGTAGCTTTGCCATCATCCTACCTCCTTGGTATCCTCTATGGACCGTGCGCCCTACCGGAGCAGGCGGATACAGGGGTATCCGCCTGTATGTGCGCATGTCCAATCGTTCACGAAACAGTGCGCCAGCGCAAAAAGATTCGCACATGTATGCTATCATGATCCGGAACGTTTTCCTACCGTCTCGACGGGCACAGCGAATCAAATTGCATTCATTGAGCCCAGTCGGAGAGACGAGCGCAGCAGAGCTGGAAGAAGAGGGAGGTTCTCGATGCACTCCTACTGGTTCAGACGGATCACCGGGGCCGCCCTGGTGCTGGTTGCGGTGCTGGCGCTCAACTTCATCCTCTTCCGCCTCATGCCGGGCGATCCGGTGAGCACCGTGATGGACCCCAGCTTCTCCGCCGAGGCCAAGGCGGAACTCCGGAGCTCCTACGGCCTGGACGAACCGCTGCCGGAGCAGTTTCTGCTCTACGTCCGGCGGATGCTGCGCTTCGATTTCGGCATCTCCTTTCTCTCCCGAAAGCCCGTGTGGGAGGAGCTGGCGACACGGATCCCCAACACGCTGATGCTGATCGCACCGGCATTGGTGCTGGCGGCGGTGCTGGGCATCTGGCTGGGTGTCATGGCGGCCTTCCGGCGCGGCGGGATCGTCGAACGGCTCGTCCTGTGGGCCGGTGCGGTCTCCTTCTCCTTCCCCTCCTTCTTCGTACAGCTGGTTCTGCTTCTGGTCTTCGCCCACTTCTGGCAGCTCTTCCCCCTGCGCGGCAGCACCTCGGTGCCGCCGCCCCCGCCGGGGAGCTGGGCGGCTCTGCTCGATACGCTGCACCATATGGCGCTGCCGGTGCTCTCGCTGGTGCTGGTGGGCTTCGGCTCCTGGGCGCTCTATGTGCGCAATCTGATGGTCCGCGTGCTGGGCGAGGACTTTCTGCTGCTGGCCCGGGCCAAGGGGCTTTCCGAAGGCCGCATCCTCTGGCGCCACGCCTTCCGCACGGCCATCCCGCCCATTGTGACGCTGGTCTTTCTGGCGCTGCCCCAGCTGATCTCCGGGGCGGTCATCACGGAGACGGTCTTCTCCCTCCACGGGGTGGGACGCTTTCTGCTGGAGGCCATCATGGGCCACGACTACCCCGCCGCCGCCGCGGCCTTCTATCTCCTGGCGCTGGTGACCATCCTGGCCAACCTGGGGGCCGATCTGCTCTACGGCTACACCGATCCGCGGATCCGCCAGGAGAAGGGTGGTGGCCGCTGATGCGCTTCTGGTGGCTCTGGCTGCTCTGCGCCGCCGCCTTCGGGGCGCTCTTCGGCCCCGCTCTGGTGGGGAATCCCGGCGATTCGGCGGCCTCGCCCTTCTGCACGCCGCTCTGGACGGACAGGAAGGCCCCTATGGCCCGGGAACACCGCTTCTCCCTCGCAAAAGGGACCTTTCCGCTGCGGTGGACGGGACCGCCGCCGGAGAACATGGCTCTGGAGGGCAGACTGACCTTTCCGGGGAAACCGGATGGCAAGCTCCTCTGGGAACTCCCCTCGGGCGAGACGCTGCTGCTGCAGAGGATCACGGACACGCCGGAGCGGATCGACATGGACGCCCGGGACCTGATGTTCCGGAAATCCCTCGGCGTGGGGCTGCTGGGCGACGCCATGCCGGTGCTCTTCCCCACCGCCGGGACCTACCGGATACGCTACGAAGGCGAACCGGCGCCGCTGTCGGCGCAGATGAGGCTCTCGCTGGCGGGCAGCCGCTACGGGCTGCTGGGCACCGACCAGCAGGGCCGGGATGTCTTCCGCCTCTTCGTGGCGGGGCTGCGGGTCTCGCTGATGGTGGGGATCGCCGCCACACTGCTGGCCACCACGCTGGGTCTGGCGGCGGGGCTTCTGAGCGGCTATCTGGGCGGTGTGGTGGACAGCGCGGTGATGCGTCTGGTGGACCTGCTGCTTTCCATTCCCGTGCTGCCCATCATGATGGTGCTCACCGGGTTCTGGGGCAAGGGGCTCTGGCAGCTGGTCCTGATTCTGGGCGGTTTCGCCTGGATGGGCACGGCCCGGGTGGTGCGCTCCATGGCGCTCACCCTGCGGGAGGCGCCCTTTGTGGAGGAGCTCAACGCACTGGGGGCGCCTACGCACTATATCCTCCGGCGGCACCTGGTGCCCGAGGCGATGCCGCTGCTGCTGGCCCAGATCGCTCTGGGCGTGCCGGGGGCCATCCTGGCCGAGACGGGGCTCTCCTTTCTGGGGCTCACCGACCCGCGGGTGATCTCCTGGGGGCGGATGCTCCACGAGGCCCACGCCTTCGGAGCCTTCTCCGCCGGGGCCTGGTGGCTGATCCTGCCGCCGGGCGTCGGGATCACCCTGCTCTGTCTGGCCTTCATGCACATGGGGCGCTTCCTGGAGGAGCGCACCGATCCGCGGCTCCGGAGAGGCGGTATGTCATGATCGCTATCGAGCACCTCTCTGTCACCTACCGCCGGGAGGGACGCAGCGTGGCGGCGCTGCAGGATGTCTCCCTCACGCTGGAGCCCGGCGAGATCCTCGCCGTGGTGGGCGAGTCCGGCAGCGGCAAGAGCACGCTGCTGATGGCCATCCTGGGGCTGCTGCCGCCGGGTACCGAGGCAGGGGGCACCGTCACCGTGGACGATTCGGAACCCATGGAGGCCGGGAGCGAGGCGGTCACACCGCTGCGGTGGACCCGGATCGCCCTGATCCTCCAGGGAAGCATGCACTCCTTCACCCCGGTGATCACCGTGGGCAGACAGATCGCCGAAGCCATCCGGCAGCACGGGTGCCGCCGGGAGAGCAGGGATGTCCGTCAGACCGTGGCGGAACTGCTCGAGGAGGTGGGGCTTCCCGGGACCATGGCGGATCGTTTCCCCCACGAGCTCTCGGGCGGTCAGAAGCAGCGGGCCGCCGTGGCCATGGCGCTGGCCTGTTCGCCGCCCTACCTGCTGGCCGATGAGCCCACCACCGCGCTGGATGTGATCACCCAGGCACGGGTGATGCACCTGCTCCAGACCACCGTCCGGGAGCGCCACAGCGGCCTCATGCTGGTCACCCACGATCTGGCGCTGGCCAGCGGCGTGGCCCATCGGATCGCCGTTCTGGAAGGGGGTTCCCTGGTGGAGGTCAACCGCTCCTGCCGGATCATCAAACAGCCCCGCAAAGGGCCCACCAGGCGGCTGGTGGCCGCACTGCGACGGCTGGAGGAGGAAACGGAATGAAACCCGCCGTAGCCTGCCGCGACCTGGGTCTCGCCTTCACCTCACGCAAGACGCGCACCGTCTGGGCCTACCGGCATATCAACCTGACCCTCCAGCCGGGAGCCTCCCTCGCCCTGATCGGCGAGACCGGCAGCGGCAAGACCTCGCTGCTGCGCACCCTGGCCGGCCTGGTGCAGCCCCTGGAAGGATGGACGGCGCTCTTCGGCGAATCCCTCGGGGAGGTTCCCCGCAGACAGCGCACCGCTCTGCGCAGACGCTGCGGCTACATCCCCCAGGACCCCTACGGGGCGCTGCCGCCAACGCTGAATGTACTGGAGGCGGTGACGGAACCGCTCCGGCTGGTGCGCACCCTGCAAGACCAACCCGAGGCCCGCCGGGCCCAGGCGATGCTCCAGCGGGTGGGCATCCCCGAGAGCCACTGGCGTGCCTCCCTGCGGGGGGAACTCTCCGGCGGCCAGCGGCAGCGTGCCTCGCTGGCCCGGGCGCTGGTGCGCAAACCGGAGGTCATCCTGGCCGACGAACCAACCAGCATGCAGGATGCCTCCACACGGGGCGATCTGCTGCAGGTTCTGAAAGAGGAGCAACGCCGCGGCGCCACACTGGTGACCGTGACCCACGACCTGCTGCTGGCCTGCAGCCTCGCCGGCAAGGGGATGGTGCTCTTCCAGGGCAAGGTGGTGGAGACGGGACCGCCACAGGAGATGCTGACCGACCCGCTCCACCCCTACACCAGGGCGCTGGCCCGCTCCGTCCCCCGTCTCGGCAAACCGCTCGCCGGGCTCTGCTCCTATCAGGAGGCCTCCGGACCGGAACAATGGTCCGGCTGCCCCTACGCCCCCCACTGTCCCCAGCGCACCGACCAATGCAAGAGCGACCCCCCGTTGCGGGAGGTCGCCCCCGGTCGTTCCGTGGCCTGTCACCTCAGGTAAAACAGGCCGCCTTCGGCAATCCTGCATTCCCTTCCGAATGCCGCAGGGCGGAGCGCTGCAGCGCCCCGCCCTCTCTCTTCCCTAGAACTCGTCCTGGTCGTCGTCCAGGGGGATCACATCCTCCGGCGAGACCGCCGAGGAATCGCCGTGGTCCTGCTGGGACTGCTGCCGCCGACCGTTCCCGCCGTTCTGTTTCTTCTGGGATTGCCGGTCCTGCCGGGCGGTGTTCCTGGTTCCCTGCTTCCCTCCGCCGGCGGGCTTCGTCGCTGTCCCCTTCTGCTGTTGCTTCTGCTGCTGCTTCTTTTGCGTACCGCTTCGGGATCCGGCGGTCGGGGAATCGCCTGCATTGCCGCCGTAGACCAGCTGCTGCAGCTGCATGACGGCCTCGCGCATGGTCTCGGCCTGGGCGTTGAGCTCCTCGGCGCTGGAGGCGGACTCCTCGGCGTTGGAGGCCGTGGACTGGGTCACCTGGTCCATGTCGGCCACGGCCTTGTTGATCTGGGTGATGCCTTCGGCCTGCTCGTCGC